>NZ_JBSSLX010000008.1:0-64476 GCF_053890995.1 Micromonospora sp. I033
CGCGCCGCCGGCCGGCACGGAGAACGCCCGGTGCCGCCCCGGGGTGCCGCAGACCGCGCAGGCGGTCAACGCCGGCGCCCAGCCGGCGAAGGCCATGCCGCGCAGCAGGTAGGCGTCGAGCACCAGGGTGGTGGCGTGGTCGCCGGTGGCCAGCGAGCGCAGCGCGCCGAGGGTGAGCTGGAACAGCCGCAGCGACGGCTCCCGCTCGATCGGGGTGAGCCGCTCGGCGGTCTCGGCGATCGCGCTGGCCGCCGTGTAGCGGGGGTAGTCGCCGAGGAACCGCTTGCCGTAGAGGTCGATCCCCTCGGCCTGGCTGATGGTGTGCAGCGAGCTGCCGTGGTTGCCCTTGGGGTCACCGGCCAGCTGGAGGTCGACGTGCCCGAACGGCTCCAGCCGGGCGCCGAACTTGCTGGTGGTCCGCCGGACGCCCCGGGCCACCGCGCGCAGCCGGCCGTGCCGGCGGGTGAGCAGGGTGATGATCCGGTCGGACTCCCCCAGCTTCTGCACGCGCAGCACCACCGCGTCGTCGCGGTAGAGCTGTCGGCGGTATCCGGCCATCGGGCCATTCTCCCTCGGGGTGCGATCTCAGGGTCTCCTCGGGGTGGATCGGCGGCCGAACCCCGATGCGCCGCCCGCCCGGTCGGCCGTAGCGTCCTGGCCATGGCTCTGCACCGGACCGCCGTCGCCGCCGCCGCGGCCGCCACCCTGATCGTCCTCGCCGGGTGCGACACCCTGTCGTTCCGCCGCCTCGACTACGACCAGACCGAGAGCGTGAAGATCACCCGGATCACCGTCCCGGCCGGCGGCGCGGGCGACGTGACGATCCGGGCCACCGGTGCGGCCGACCAGGTGCGGATCAAGCGGATCGTCCGCTACCAGGGCGGCGAGCCGGACAGCCGGTACGAGATCAAGGGCGACGAGCTGGTGCTGCCCAGCGACTGCGGCTCCCGGTGCACGGTCTCCTGGGAGGTGACCGCACCGGAGGGGGTGACGGTGCGCGGGGAGGCCAGCTCCGGGAACGTGATGCTGCACCGGGTCGGCCCGGTGGACTTCACCCTCCGCTCCGGCGACATCAACGTGACCGAGGCCCGCGGCGAGGTCCGCGCCACCACCACCTCGGGAAACATCGAGGTGGTCGACGCGACCGGCCCGGTCCGGCTGCGCGCCTCCTCCGGCGACATCAGCGCGCGCCGGCTCGCCGCCGGGGTGGACGCGGAGGCCACCTCGGGCAACGTCCGAGTCGAGCTCGACCAGCCCGCCGCGGCCCGGTTGCACGCCAGCAGCGGCGACGTCGACCTGACCGTGCCCGAGGGCCGGTACCGGGTGCGGGCGGACGCCAAGTCCGGCGACACCAACCTGGCCGTCCCGAACGACCCGGGCGCGTCACTGCTGCTCGACGTCTCGGCCAACAGCGGCAACGTGACGCTCAACGTCCGCTGAGACGTCCGCCGGTCAGCCCGGGGCGAGGTCGGACCGCTCGGGCGCCCGGCGCGGGGCCGGCACGCGGGCGCCGACGGCCGCCAGTTCGGTCCCCGCACCCGCGGGCGCCGGGCTGGCCGGTGCGGCCGCCGCCCGCTCGGCCGGGGTCCGCCGGGTTCGGCCGGGCACCAGTTCCGGGGTACGCCGGGCGGCCAGGTCCTCGACCCAGCCGACCAGCAGGGTGACCACGCCGACCAGCGCGAACACCAGCGCCACCCGGATCGCCAGCCCGAGCGGGTCCTGGTGCGACCAGCCGACCACGTCCACCAGCGGGGTGAGCGCCACCACGAACGGCATGTGCCAGAGGTAGACGGTCAGCGCCCGCCGGTTCAGCACGGTGACGACCCGGCCCAGCGCCGGGTAGCGGTCGACCCAGGGCGCGGCGGCCGGCGCCCGGCCGATCGCCACCAGGATGAACGCCGCCGACCAGAGCGCGTTGCCCAGGTGGATGTCGTTCAGGTCGTGACCGCGCGGGCCGGGATGGGTGAGGATCCAGCCCAGCCCGGCCGCGCCGAGTGCGACCGCGAGCGGGACGAGCACCCGGTTGGCCGTGCGCCGCAGCAGGCCGTCGTGGTGGGCGAAGCCGAGCAGCCAGGCGCCGAAGTACAGGCCGAACTCGCGCAGCACGGCCGGCGGGTTCGCCAGCACGCCGAACTCGATCGCCGCGAGCAGCGCGTACGGGGCCAGCAGGGTGGGCAGCGGCGCCCGGCGGAAGAGCCAGAGGGCCACCGGCGAGGCGAGCACGAACCAGAGGTAGTCCCGCAGGTACCAGATGGGGCTCAGCGCGAGGGCACCCCAGTGGTTGGCCGGCGGGTCGCTGACCGGGAAGAGCCACACCAGCACCTTCGGCGTGAGCGGCAGCCCGGTGAGCAGCATGGCCGGCACGAAGACCGCGGCGAGCACCCAGAGCGACGGCAG
Source organism: Micromonospora sp. I033 (assembly GCF_053890995.1). NCBI lineage: Bacteria > Bacillati > Actinomycetota > Actinomycetes > Micromonosporales > Micromonosporaceae > Micromonospora > Micromonospora sp. I033. The sequence continues at coordinate 2,398 of NZ_JBSSLX010000008.1, forward strand.
CAACCGGCGCAGCCGGCGCGCCACGGCGGGCACGCCGCCGCGGTCCAGCGACGCGGCCATCAGCGAGCCCGCGAGGGCGAACATCACCGACATCGCCGGGAAGATCAGGGTCAGCGTCGCCCATCCGGTGACGTGATAGACGACGACGCGCACGATGGCCAGGAAGCGGAGCAGGTCGAGATAGCGGTTTCGCATCAGCTCGCGGGGGCGTCGGGGGCAGGGAGCAACGCCTCCCTACCCTCCGACCCGGCCCTACGAAACGGTGCGCTGGCCCGGGTCAAAAGTGAAACATCCCATAAAGCCGACCGATCCGGACCAGCCCGGCATGTGTCGGAACGCGAACCGCCGGCCCCGGGAATCCGGGACCGGCGGTCGGGCGTACGGGGTCAGAAGCCGAGCTTGCGCAGCTGCTTCGGGTCGCGCTGCCAGTCCTTGGCGACCCGGACGTGCAGGTCCAGGTAGACGCGGGTGCCGAGCAGCTCCTCGATCTGCCGGCGGGCGGTGGTGCCGACGTGCTTGAGCCGGCTGCCCCGGTGACCGATCACGATCGCCTTCTGGCTCGGTCGCTCCACGTACACGTCCGCGTAGATCTTGGTGACGTTGCCCTCGGGGATCATCTCCTCGACCACCACGGCGATCGAGTGCGGCAGCTCGTCGCGGACCCCCTCCAGGGCGGCCTCGCGGACCAGCTCGGCGACGAGCACCTGCTCGGGGTCGTCGGTGAGCATGTCGTCCGGGTAGAGCTGCGGCGACTCCGGCAGGTAGCCGGTCATCACGTCGACCAGGGTGTCCACCTGGTGCCCGGAGACCGCGCTCACCGGCACCACGTCGGCGAACTCGCCCAGCTCGCTCACCGCCAGCAGCTGCTCGGCCAGCCGCTTCTTGTCCACCAGGTCGGTCTTGGTGACCACGGCCAGCACGGTGGCCCGCAGGCTGGCCAGCTCGCCGGTGATGAACCGGTCGCCCCGGCCGATCGGCTCGTTCGCGGGGATGCAGAGGCCGATCACGTCGACCTCGCTCCAGGTCTCCCGGACCAGGTCGTTCAACCGCTCGCCGAGCAGCGTGCGGGGGCGGTGCAGGCCCGGGGTGTCGACCAGCACGAGCTGCGACTCCGGCCGGTGCAGCACGGCCCGGATGACGTGCCGGGTGGTCTGCGGCTTGTTCGAGGTGATTGCGATCTTGGTGCCGACGATCGCGTTGGTCAGCGTCGACTTGCCGGCGTTCGGCCGCCCGACGAAGCAGGCGAAACCGGCCCGGTAGGGACGCTCCGCGATGTCGCTCACTCGACCACCGTGCCGAGGACGGTGCCGTCCGGCGCGGCCACGTGGATCGGCGCGTCGGCGGAGAGGTCGCGGACCGCGGCGTGCCCCGCGCCGTCCAGCGTTGAGGCCTCGGTAACCACCACGGCCGCCTCCAGCCGCATCGCGCCGGCGGCCGCCGCCGAGGCGACCGCGAGCTGGAGCGCGGTCAGGGTCAGCGACGGCAGCGCCACGCTGGCCGCCGCGTACGTCCGGCCGTCCTGGTCGCGGACCGCCGCGCCCTCCACGGCGCCGACCCGGCCGCGCGCCCCCCGGGCCAGGACGACCAGCTTGCCGTCCTCGGCGCTCAGCTCGGCCGGGTCGGACGGGGTGGGCCGGGCGGCCGGCACGGCGGGTGACTCAGGCATCGGCGGGTTGCCTCTCCTCGGAACGGTTGTTGTTGCCACGGGTGTCGGCCTGCTCGCCGCGCCCCATGCTGTCCGGCGCGTCGCCCGGCTCGACCCGGCTGACCAGCACGGAGTCGATCCGGTTGCGCCGCCCCGTGGTGCCCTCGGCGATCAGCCGGAGCCCGGCCACCTCGGCCTCGGCGCCCGGGATCGGCACCCGGCCGAGCGCCTGGGCGAGCAGGCCACCGACCGTCTCCACCTCGTCGGTGGGCAGCTCGGTGTCGAACAGCTCGCCCAGATTCTCCACCGGCAGCCGGGCGGTCACCCGCACGGCCCCGTCCGCCAGGCGCTCGACCGGCGGGCGCTCGACATCGTACTCGTCGGTGATCTCGCCGACGATCTCCTCCAGGATGTCCTCGATGGTGACCAGGCCGCCGGTGCCGCCGTACTCGTCGACGACGATGACCAGGTGGTTGCGGGCCGCCTGCATCTCCGAGAGCAGGTCGTCGACCGGCTTCGACTCGGGCACGAAGGTCGCCGGGCGCATCAGCTCGGCCACCGGCATCTGCCGGGCCTCCGGGGCGCCCTGGATCCGCCGGATCAGGTCCTTGAGGTAGAGCACGCCGAGCACGTCGTCGACGTTCTCGCCGATCACCGGGATGCGGGAGAAGCCGGAGCGCAGGAAGAGCGCCAGCGCCTGCGCGAGCGTCTTGGAATCCTCTATCCACACCATCTCGGTCCGGGGCACCATCACCTCGCGGGCGATGGTGTCGCCGAGCGCGAACACCGAGTGGATCATCTGCCGCTCGCCGTGCTCGACCACGCCGCGCTGCTCGGCCAGGTCGACCAGCTCGCGCAGCTCGACCTGGGTGGCGAACGGCCCCTCCCGGAAGCCGCGCCCCGGGGTGACCGCGTTGCCGATCAGGATCAGCAGCGACGCGAGCGGGTTGAGCGCCCGGCCCAGCCAGCGCACCAGCGGCGCGACGGCGCGGCCGACCGCGTAGGCGTGCTGCCGGCCCAGGGTGCGCGGCGCGACGCCGACGACCACGAAGCTGACCACGGTCATCGCCCCGGCGGTGACCAGGGCGGCCCGCCAGCCGGCACCGAAGGTGTCCACCGCCACCAGCGCGACAAGCGTGGTGGCGGTCAGCTCGGCCAGCAGCCGGAGCAGGAGCAGCAGGTTGAGGTGGCGGACCACGTCGCCGGCGACCGCCTGGAGGGTACGCGCGCCGCGCGCGCCGTCCCGGGCCAGCTCGGCGGCCCGGGCCGGGGAGACGGCGGCCAGCGCGGCCTCGGTCATCGCGATCAGGCCGGCGAGGACCACCAGCCCCGCCGCGACGGCGAGGAGCGGGAGATCGGGCAGGCCGGCGGGCGCGCCGCCGGCCGCCAGGGTGGCTGTCACTGGGATCGGGTCGACCGCCAGCTGGCCAGCAGTCGGGCCTGGAGACCGAACATCTCCCGCTCCTCCTCCGGCTCGGCGTGGTCGTAGCCGAGCAGGTGCAGCACGCCGTGCACGGTGAGCAGGTGCAGCTCGTCGGCGGTGGAGTGCCCGGCGGTGGCCGCCTGCTTGGCCGCCACCTCCGGGCAGAGCACGATGTCGCCGAGCAGGGCGGGCTCACCGCCGGCCGGGGCGCTCTCCCCCGGGCCGTGGTCGACGCTGCCCTCGTCCATGGGGAAGGCGAGCACGTCGGTCGGGCCGTCGCCACCCATCCAGCGGTGGTTCAGCTCCGACATGTATTCGATGTCGACCAGCAGCACGGAGAGCTCGGCGAGGGGGTTGACCCCCATCTCGTCGAGGGCGTGCCGGGCGACGGCGAGCACGGCGTCGGTGTCGACGTCGACACCGGACTCGTTGGCGATCTCGATGGACAACTGTCTTCCTCTGGTGGATTAGCGGCGCCGGCCGGCCCGGCCGCCCTGGGCGGTCCGCCCGGGTACGGCGTGCACGCTCTGCGCCTGCTGGTTCTCCCGCTCGTCCCAGCGGGCGTACGCGTCGACGATCTCGCCGACCAGCTTGTGGCGGACCACGTCGGAGCTGGAGAGCTGGGCGAAGTGCACGTCCTCGACGTTGCTCAGGATCTCCCGCACCACCCGCAGGCCGCTGGTCGTCCCGCCGGGCAGGTCGACCTGCGTGACGTCACCGGTCACCACGATCTTGGAACCGAAACCGAGCCGGGTGAGGAACATCTTCATCTGCTCGGGCGTGGTGTTCTGCGCCTCGTCGAGGATGATGAACGCGTCGTTGAGGGTCCGGCCCCGCATGTACGCCAGCGGCGCCACCTCGATCGTGCCGGCGGCCATCAGCTTCGGGATCGACTCCGGGTCGAGCATGTCGTGCAGCGCGTCGTAGAGCGGGCGCAGGTAGGGGTCGATCTTCTCGTTCAGGGTGCCGGGCAGGAAGCCCAGCCGCTCCCCCGCCTCGACCGCCGGCCGGGTCAGGATGATCCGGTTGACCTGCTTGGCCTGGAGCGCCTGGACGGCCTTCGCCATGGCCAGGTAGGTCTTGCCCGTGCCCGCCGGGCCGATGCCGAAGACGATGGTGTGCGCGTCGATGGCGTCGACGTAGCGCTTCTGCCCCAGGGTCTTGGGACGGATGGTGCGACCGCGCCGGGAGAGGATGTTGAGCGTCAGGACCTCGGCGGGCCGCTCGGCGCTGCCCTGCTCGAGCATGCCGACGGTACGCCGGACGGCGTCAGTGGTCAGGGTCTCGCCTTTCTCGATCAGTTCGAGCAGCTCGCTGAAGAGACGCTCGGCGAGGGCGTTGTCGGCGGGCGCGCCGGTGATGGTGATCTCGTTGCCCCGCACGTGGACGTCACTGTTGACCGAGCGTTCGACGAGTCGCAGGATCTCGTCGCCCGCGCCGAGCAGATTCACCATGATCTTCTGGTCGGGGACCGTGATCCTGGTCTGCACCCGGGGCGGGTCGGGAGGTGGGGTGCCGGTCATAGGTCGGGCCGTCGGGCCCTACGCCACCTGCTCTCGAACTCGGCGCCGGGCCCTGCTGGCGCGGCGGTCGTGACTCCCATCGTATCGGGTCAACACCGCCCGCACCTCGCCCATTTCCGGCGGTAGGAGATCAACTGCCGGCGCGGAAGTCGTACCTCTCGAAGGTCTCCTGGTGCCGGGAGAAGCGGTAGGTGGCCCAGTGCATCCGGACCACCGCCCCGCGCTCGTCCCGGGTAAGCCGGAGCAGCTCGCCCACCTCCCGGCCGGAGACCGTGCGGAACACGTCCGGACGGTCCGGCAGCGGCGCGAACACCGCGGGCGGCTTGCCGGCCGGATCGTCCGCGCCCCGGGCCCGCAGCGTCCCGTCGTGCCAGGAGAAGACGTACTCGAAACCCTCGCCCCACCAGCGGCCCAGCAGGCCGCGCAGGTGCTCCGGGGCGGGCGCGCCGGGCCGCCACGGCTCGATGTCGGCCGGGTCGTGCTCGGCGGCCGCGGCCAGCAGGCGGTGCGGCAGCTCGAAGACCGGCACGCCGGTGCCGGAGGAGCCGAGGACCGCGCAGCCCATCGCGCCGGCGGTGCCGTCCCCGCCACGCCGGCCGTAGACCGCGGCCAGGAAACCGGGCATGGCCCCGTCGTGCCCCACGTGCATCACCCGCCCCGGCTGCGGCACCAGGATCAGCCCGAGACCGAAGCCACCGGCCCAGAGCGTCTCGTCGGTGGTGGTCAGCGGCCAGCGCATCTCGTCGAGGGTGGCCGGCGCGAGCACCGCGCCCGCCGGGTCCAGCGCGGCCGGGTCGGCCAGGAAGGCCGCCCAGCGCGCCATGTCCGGCGCCGTGCTCCAGAGCTGCGCCGCCGGGGCCACCGCGCCGAAGTCCGTGTCCGGCTCCGGCCGGGCCTCGTCGGAGTACGCGTCGACCAGGTACCCGGTGGCCGCCCGGTCGCCCGGGGTCGGGCCGGTGGCGGTCAGCCCGAGCGGGGCGAGCACCCGCTCGGCCAGCACCTCGGCCCAGGTGCCGCCACGCAGCTGGGCGACCAGCTCGCCGAGCAGCGCCATACCGAGGTTGGAGTAGTGGAAACGCCTCCCGGTGGGCAGCACCCGCTCCACCCGGGCCAGGTCGGCGAGCAGCTCGGTGACGTCGGGCGCGCGCAGGCTGTCCCAGACGTCACCGTGCGGCTCGCGCTGCAGGCCCGCGGTGTGCGACAGCAGCCGGCGTACGGTCAGTTCGCCGTGCGCCGGCAGGTCGAGGTGCCGCCCGATCGGGTCGTCCAGGTCGAGCAGCCCCTCGTCCCGGCACTGCATGACCAGCACGGCGGTGAAGGTCTTGGTGACCGAGCCGATCCGGAAGACCGTCTCCGGCCCGAGCGGGGTGTCGTTGCCGGTCCCGCCGACCGTGCAGGTCCAGAGCGGCCGGTCGGCCCGGTGGAGGGCCGCCGAGACCGCCGGGATCCGCCCGTCGACCTGCGCCTGCCGCACCATCCGGCCGAGCCGGTCATGCACCGTGATCATGAGGGCAGTCTAGGCAGCGCCTCAGCGGCAGAGCATCGGGCCGAGCGGCGCGCCGCCGAGCAGGTGCGCGTGCACGTGGAAGACCTCCTGGCCGCCGTACGGGCCGGTGTTGAACATCAGCCGGAAGCCGTCCACCGTCAGCCCCTCCTCCTCGGCCACCACGGCGGCGGTGCCCAGCACCTCGGCGGCCAGCCCCGGGTCGCCCTGGGCCAGGGTGGCCACGTCCGCGTAGTGCTCCTTCGGGATCACCAGCACGTGGGTCGGCGCCTTCGGGTCGATGTCCCGGAAGGCCAGGGTGGTGGCGGTCTCGCGGACGATGGTGGCCGGGATCTCCCCGGCGACGATCCGGCAGAACAGGCAGTCGGTTCCCATCGGGGCATGGTAAGTCGTCCCGTACCGGCTCAGGCATGATGTGCCGCGTGACTTCTCGGGCGGTACTGGTGACGGGGGCCTCGCGCGGCATCGGCCGCGCGGTGGCGCAGGCGTTCGCGGCGGGCGGGGACCGGGTGGCGATCCACCACCGGGACTCCGCGGAGCTGGCCGAGGCGCTGCGGGCGGAGCTGCCCGGCGACGGGCATGTGGTGGTCCGCGCCGACCTGGCCGACCCGGACGCGGTCCGGGCCGTGGTGGACGAGGCGGCGCAGCGCCTGGGCGGTCTCGACGTCCTGGTCAACAACGCCGGGGTGTTCGGCCCGGCCGACCCGCCGCACCCGGTCTTCGAGAGCAGCTACGAGCAGTGGCGGCAGCGCTGGCGCGAGGTGCTGGACACCAACCTGTTCGGCGCGGCGAACGCCGCCTGGTGCGCCGCCCAGCACATGCGCGAGCGGGGTGGCCGGATCATCAACGTCTCCTCCCGGGGCGCGTTCCGGGGCGAGCCGGCGAACCCGGCGTACGGGGCCAGCAAGGCGGGGATGAACGCGATGGCCCAGTCCCTGGCGGTGGCCCTGGCCCCCTACGGCATCGCGGTGGCGAGCGTGGCCCCCGGGTTCGTCGAGACCGACATGACCAACGAGCACCTGAAGAGCCCCCGGGGGGACGCCGTCCGCGCCCAGTCCCCGTTCCACCGGGTGGCCCGCCCCGAGGAGATCGCCGCCGCCGTGCACTGGCTGGCGAGCCCCGAGGCCGAGTGGGCCTCCGGCACCATCATCGACCTCAACGGCGCCTCCTACCTCCGCACCTGACCCCACCCACCCACCAAGAGTTGATCAAGGGTGGGCGGCCCGCCCGGTTACCAGCGGGACAGGCGGGCGGACAGGACGCTGAGGGCGGCCACGCCGGCCGTGGACGTGCGGAGGACCGACGAACCCAGCCGGACCGGGTGGGCGCCGGCCTCCTGGAAGGCGGTCAGTTCGGTGGGGGCGATGCCACCCTCCGGGCCGACCACCAGGACGATCTCGCCGGCGTCGGGCAGCTCGGCGGTGGCCAGCCGCTCCTCGGCCTCCTCGTGCAGGACGAACGCGGCGGCCGCGCCGGCGATCCGCCGGGCCACCGTGGTGGTGGACTCGTCGGGCGAGCCGGCCACCACCGGCAGCCACGGGCGGCGGGCCTGCTTGGCGGCCTCCCGGGCGGTGGCCGCCCACTTGTCCCGGGCCCGTACGCCCCGGTCACCGCGCCACTGGGACACCGAGCGGGACGCCGCCCAGGGGACGATCTCGTCGACCCCCACCTCGGTCATCGCCTGCACGGCCAGCTCGCCCCGGTCGCCCTTGGCGATGCCCTGCACCACGACCAGCCGGGGCACGGACGCGTCGACGTACCCCCGGGAGGTGACCCGGAGGTCGAGGGTGCCCTTGCCGACGGCGGTGACCAGCGCGGCCGCCGTGCCGCCCCGCCCGTCGGCGAGCAGCAGTTCCTCGCCGGCGCGCAGCCGCTGCACGGTGGCCGCGTGGTGCCCCTCGGGGCCGTCCAGCGTCAGCGTGTCACCGGCGGGCAGCGCCTCGACCAGGAACAGCGGCGCCGACACCTCAGGCGTGCCCGTTGAAGGCGTCGCGCATCCGGGAGAAGAAGCCGCCCTGCTTGGTCAGCTCGGCGACCTCCTCGCCGCGGGTCTTGGCGAAGTCGCGGAGCATCCGCTCCTGGTCGGCGTCGAGCTTGGTCGGGGTCCGCACGTCGAGGTGGACGTAGAGGTCGCCCCGGCCGGTGCCGCGCAGGTGCGGTACGCCCCGGGCGCGCAGCCGCAGCGTGCTGCCCGGCTGGGTGCCCGGCTTGACGTCCACGGTCTCCTCGCTGTCGAGGGTCTTGATGGTCAGCCGGGTGCCGAGGGCGGCGGCCGTCATCGGCACGGTGACCCGGCAGTGCAGGTCGTCGCCCTTGCGCGAGTAGACGTCGTGCGGCCGCTCGTGGATCTCCACGTAGAGGTCGCCGGCGGTGCCACCGCCCGGACCCACCTCGCCCTGCTGGGCCAGCCGGATCCGCATGCCGTCCTCGACACCCGCCGGGATCTTGACGGTGAGCGAGCGCCGGGTGCGCACCCGGCCGTCGCCGGCGCAGGTCGGGCAGGGGTGCGGGATGGTCGTGCCGTAGCCCTGGCAGACCGTGCACGGGCGGGCGGAGACCACCTGGCCGAGGAAGGTCCGCTGCACCGACTGCACCTCGCCCCGGCCGCCGCACGCCTCGCAGGTGGCCAGGTGGGTGCCGGCCGCGGTGCCGGCGCCGGAGCAGGTGGTGCAGAGCACCGCGGTGTCGACGGTGATCGGCGCCTCGACGCCGAACGCCGTCTCGTTCAGGTCGAGCTCCAGCCGCAGGATCGCGTCGGCACCCGGCCGGGTACGCGGCCGCGGGCCCCGGCTGCCGCCCGCGGCGCCGCCGAAGAACGCGTCCATGATGTCCTGGAACCCGACGAACGGGCCGGTGCCGCCCGGACCACCCGGGCCCGCGCCCCCGCCGCCCGGGGCGAGCGGGTCGCCACCCAGGTCGACGATCTGCCGTTTCCGATCGTCCGAGAGGACCTCGTACGCGGCGTTGATGTCCTTGAACTTCTCCTGTGCCTCCGGGTCCGGATTCACGTCCGGGTGGAACTGCCGCGCCAGCTTGCGGTAGGCGCGCTTGATCTCGTCGTCGGAGGCGTCCCGGCTCACGCCGAGAATGCCGTAGTAGTCCCTGGCCACTGCGTTCGGTGTCCTCATGTTTCGTCTCGCGTTGCGCCGGTCGTCGGCCGGAGCCGGCCGTCGGCCCTGACTGGTCAGTTCTGGGCCAGCAGTTCGCCCACGTAGCGTGCCACGGCCCTCACCGTGGCGATGGTGCCGGGGTAGTCCATCCGGGTCGGGCCGAGCACGCCGAGACCACCCACGATGGTGCTGCCCGGGCCGTACCCGGTGCTGACCACCGAGGCGGCGCGCAGGTTGTCGATCTCGTTCTCGTCGCCGATGAGCACGCGGGTGGTGCTCGGCTCGGCCTCCCCGATCAGCTTGAGCAGCACGACCTCCTCCTCGAGCGCCTCGAGGATCGGGCGCAGCGAGCCCTGGAAGTCGAGCAGGCCGCCGCGGGTGAGGTTGGCCGTGCCGGCCAGCGCGATGCGCTCCTCGTGCCGCTCGACAAGCGTCTCCAGCAGCACGCTGGAGAGCGTGGCCATGGCCGGGCGCAGCTGCGGCGTGGACTCGTCGACCAGGGCCTGCACGAGCGGCGGGGTGTCGGACAGCCGGCTGCCGACCAGCTTCTCGTTGACCAGCCGGCGCAGGTCGGTCACGTCGTCGGCGGGGACCGGGCCCGGCAGCTCGACCAGCCGCTGCTCGACCCGCCCGGTGTCGGCGATCATGACGACCATCAGCCGGGTGGTGGAGATCGGCACCAGCTCCAGGTGGCGCACCTTGGAGCGGGCCAGGCTGGGATACTGCACCACGGCGACCTGCCGGGTGAGCTGGGCCAGCAGCCGGACGGTGCGGTGCACCACGTCGTCGAGGTCGACCGCGCCGACCAGGAAGCGCTCGATGGCCCGGCGCTCGGCCGGGCTGAGCGGCTTGACCCGGGAGAGCCGGTCGACGAAGAGCCGGTAGCCGCGGTCGGTGGGCACCCGGCCGGCGCTGGTGTGCGGCTGCCGGATGTAGCCCTCCTCCTCCAGCACCGCCATGTCGTTGCGGACGGTCGCCGGGGAGACGCCCAACTGGTGGCGCTCGACCAGGGCCTTGCTGCCGACCGGCTCCTGCGTGGCGACGTAGTCCTCGACGATCGCGCGCAGCACGGCGAGCTTGCGGTCGTCGAGACCCATCTCCCCACCTCCTGACGCACTTCGTCGCACCCGGCGCGCGGCGTCGGCCGGGCATCTGGCACTCGACTGTAGCGAGTGCCAGTCTACGTCGGCGGGCCCGCCGACGCGATGATCAGCGACGCACCTCCGGTGCGGCCCGCCGCACATCCGACCCACCAGGGCCGAACAGCCGGACATCCCGGGCGATCTCGCTCTGGTGCGCCCTTGTCCCCGGGACCTACCGTGACGTCCATGACTGAACCTCCTCGCCCTCCCGGAGCGGGGGACTCCGGCGCCCCGTCGCCGGAGCCGACCCCGCCGTCGGCACCGTACGGTTCGTCGCCGGCCGACGAGCCCCCCACCGCACCACTGTCCGGGGCACCGGCGCCGGGCGGCTATCCCCCGCCCGGTGGCTATCCGCCGCCTCCCGGCGGCCAGCCGCCGTCGGGCGGTTACCCACCCCCGGGCGGCTACCCCCCGCCGGGCGGCTACGCCCCCTCGGGCGCCGGCTACCCGGGTGGCGGCGCCTACGGGCCGCCCGCCGGCTACGCCAACAACGACGACAAGACCTGGGCCCTGGTCGCGCACTTCGGCGGGGCCGCCGGGATGTTCGTCGGCGGCGGCGTGCTGGGCTGGGTGGCCCCGCTGATCGCCCTGCTCGCCCGCGGCAACCAGTCGCCGACCGTCCGCGCGCACGCGGTCGCCGCGCTGAACTTCCAGCTCATCTGGTCGATCATCGCGCTGGTCGGCTGGATCCTCGTCTGCATCCTGATCGGCTTCGTGGTCGCTCTCGGCGCGATGCTCGTCGGCATCATCTTCGGCGTCCTGGCCGGGGTGAAGGCCAACGAGGGGCAGCTCTACCGCTACCCGATGTCGGCCAGCCTGATCAAGTGACCCGTCCCGGCCGGCTCCCTTCCCGGAGCCGGCCGGTCCGGTCAGGGCAGCAGGTCGCGGACGACCGCGTCGGCGAGCAGCCGGCCGCGCAGGGTGAGCACCGCCCGGCCGGCGGCGTACGCCCCGGCGTCCAGCAGGCCGTCGGCCCGGGCCCGTTCGGCGCCCGCCCGGCCCGCCTCGTCGAGCCCGGACAGGGGCAGCCCGGCGGCGAGCCGCAGCCGCAGCATGACGTCCTCCATGTGCGCCTCGTCGGCGGTGAGCAGCTCCCGGGCCAGGCCGGGTGACTCCCCGGCGGCCAGCCGCTGCGCGTACGCCGTCGGGTGCTTGACGTTCCACCAGCGCACCCCGCCGACGTGGCTGTGCGCCCCCGGGCCCAGCCCCCACCAGTCGGCGCCGGTCCAGTAGAGCAGGTTGTGCCGGCACCGGGCCGCCTCGGAACGGGCCCAGTTGGAGACCTCGTACCAGGAGAAGCCGGCCCCGGCGAGGGCGGCCTCCGCGGCCAGGTAGCGGTCCGCCGCCACGTCGTCGCTGGGGTACGGCAGCTCGCCGCGGCGCATCCGGGCGGCCAGCCGGGTGCCGTCCTCCACGATCAGGGCGTACGCGCTGACGTGGTCCACCCCCGCCGCGACCACCTGGTCCAGCGAGGCGGCGAAGTCCTCGGCGGTCTCCCCCGGCGTGCCGTAGATCAGGTCCAGGTTCACGTGCTCGAACCCGGCGTCCCGCGCCTCCAGGGCGGCGGCGGTGGCCCGGCCGGCGCTGTGCTGCCGGTCGAGGATCGCCAGCACCCCGGGGGCGGCGGACTGCATGCCCAGCGAGATCCGGGTGTAGCCGGCGGTCCGCAGGGTCTTGAGCGACTCCGGGGTGACCGTCTCCGGGTTGGCCTCGGTGGTCACCTCGGCGTCGGCGGCCAGCCCCCAGGTGCGGTCGATGCCGTCGAGGATCCGGGCCAGGTCGTCGGCGGGGAGCAGGGTGGGCGTCCCGCCGCCCACGAAGACGGTGTCCACCCGGGGCGGCGGGGAGTCGCCCAGCACCCGGCCGGCGAGGGCCAGCTCGGCCAGCACCGTGTCGGCGTACGTCTCCCGGCTCGCCCCGCCACCCAGCTCGGCCGCCGTGTAGGTGTTGAAGTCGCAGTAGCCGCACCGGCTGGCGCAGAACGGGACGTGCACGTACACGCCGAAGCCGCGCGCGCCGACGGCGCGGCGGGCGGCAGCGGGCAGCGCCCCGTCGCGCGGGACGGGTTCGCCTTCTGGAAGGACGCCGGGCATGGCCACTAGTGTGCCCGGCATGACCTCTCCGGACGCTCTCGTGCGGGTCGCCACGGCCCGTGGGGTGACCACCCTCACCCTGGACAGCCCGCACAACCGCAACGCGCTCTCCACCCCGCTGATGACCGAGCTGCTGGCCGGCCTGGCCGCCGCGGTCGCCGACGACGCGGTCCGGGCGATCGTGCTGGACCACACCGGCCCGGTGTTCTGCTCCGGGGCGGACCTGAAGGAGACCGCCGCCGCGTACGCCAGCGGGTCGGTGCCGGCCGGGATGCTGGGCGACGTGCTGGTCGCGGTCCGGGAGTGCCCGAAGCCGGTGCTGGCCAGGGTGGCCGGGCCGGCGCGGGCCGGCGGGCTGGGCCTGATCGCGGCCGCGGACCTGGCGGTCTGTGCCGAGGAGGCCACGTTCGCCTTCACCGAGGTCCGGATCGGGGTGATCCCGGCGGTGATCTCGGCTACCGTGCTGCCCCGGCTGCACCCCCGGGCGGCCGCCGAGCTGTACCTCACCGGCGACACCTTCGACGGCCGGCGGGCCGCCGAGATCGGCCTGGTCACCGCCGCCGTGCCGGCGGACGCGCTGGACGCCGCGGTGGACCGCTACCGCGACTCGCTGGTCAAGGGCGCGCCGAACGCCCTCGCCGGGACCAAGGAGCTGCTGCGCCGCCCGGCCGCGACCGACCTGCGGGCCGAGATCGCCGAGTTGGCCGCCCTGTCCACCGGGTACTTCCTCTCCGAGGAGGGCCGGGAGGGCGTCCTCGCGTTCCGGGAGAAGCGGCCCGCGGCCTGGGTGCCCGCCGCAGACTGAGGCCGGAGGTGCGGGGTCGGCTACGCACCGTGAGGCATCCGGTCGGCCGACCCGGACACTGGAGTGAGCGACGTACGCTGGTCGGGCTGTCGGGACAGGGGGTGCGGGTGCGAACGCGAGCGGCGATCGTGGCATCGGGTGTGGTGGTGGCGGTCCTGGCCCTGCTCGGCGTGTGGTTCGTCGCGAAGCAGTTCGGGCACCAGCTGCGGCTGCCGCTGGCGAGCCGGACCTGCACCGTCCGGGCCGACGGCGAGGTCGTGCTCGGCGCCGACCAGATGGCCAACGCGGCCACCATCGCGGCGATCGGCGTGCAGCGCGGGATGCCCGAGCGGGCCGTGGTGGTGGCGCTGGCGACGGCGTACCAGGAGTCGCACCTGCGCAACATCGGGCACGGCGACCGGGACTCGCTCGGCCTGTTCCAGCAGCGCCCGAGCCAGGGCTGGGGCACCCCGGAGGAGATCCGCGACCCGCGCTACGCGGCGAAGAAGTTCTACGCCGCGCTGAAGAAGGTCAAGGGCTGGGAGAAGCTGCGGATCACCGAGGCCGCCCAGCGGGTGCAGCGGTCGGCCTACCCCGAGGCGTACGAGAAGTGGGCGGACGAGTCGCAGGTGCTCACCCGCGCCCTGCTCGGGCACGCGACCGGGGCGGTGGCCTGCACGGTCGGTCCGACGCCGACGATGCGCGGCCCGGCGGCCGCCACCGCCCTGATGCAGAGCCTGGCCCTGGACTGGGGCCTGCCGGAGCTGGCCTCGGCCACCGACCTGACCGGGCTGACCCTGCCGGCCGCCGACACCCGCAACGGCTGGCGGTACGCCCACTGGCTGGTCTCGCACGCCGACGACCACGGGGTGAAGCGGGTCCGCTTCGGCGGCCTGGAGTGGACGGCCGAGCAGGGCACCTGGGCCGAGGTGAAGGGCGATCCGGCGACCCAGGTGCTGGCCGAGGTCTTCGCGGCGGCCTGAGCCGGACCGGCCCGGACGGGGCCGGCGCCCGACGGTCAGCCGGCGGCGGCGCCGAGGCGGCGGCGGACCTTCTCCCGCAGCGACCCGGGCAGCTCCGGCACGTCGAGCAGGCGGGGCAGCAGTTCCGGCTCCAGGGTGGTGGCCCGGAACACCTCCCCGATGGTCACCCCGTGCGCCGGCCGGTCGACCACCTCGACCGGATCGCCGGCGCCCACCTCCCCCTCGCGCAGCACCCGCAGGTACGCCCCGGGCGCGCCCCGGACGGTGAACCGCTTGATCAGGTCGGGCACGCCCCAGAAGCCGGCGAAGGTGGCGCACGGGGTGCGCGGCTTGGTCACCTGGAGCAGGGCCGAGCCGACCGCCCAGCGCTCGCCGATCACCGCCCCGGTGACGTCGACCGCCCAGGTCGTGAGGTTCTCGCCGAAGGCGCCCGGCCGCAGCGCCCGGCCCAGCTCGCCGGCCCACCAGCCGGCGTCCTCCTCGGCGTACGCGTAGACGGCCTGGTCGGGGCCGCCGTGGTGGGCCCGCTCGCCGATGAAGTCACCGGTCACCCCGGCGAACCGGACCGCGACCCGGCCGTCGACCGGCCGCTTGTCGATGCCGCTGCGACCGCTCTCGTCGCCCGCCCACTCCGCCTCGGTCACCACGCCGAGGTTCACCGCCGCCAGCCTGCCCGTCATGGCGGTCAGCCTAGGTGCCGCCGCCAGGCGCCCGGAAACGGGTTTGCCCGGCGCACGGCTCAGCCCTTGACCGCCCCGGCGACCAGGCCGGAGACCATGCGGCGCTGGACCAGCAGGAAGAAGACGATCACCGGCAGGGTGAACAGCGTCGACGCCGCCATCACCGAGCCCCAGGCCGTGTCGTCCCGCCCGAAGAAGAACGTCATGGCCACCGGCAGCGTGTACTTGTGCTGGTCGTTGACGAACGTCAACGCGAAGATCAGCTCGTTCCAGGCGGTGATGAAGGAGAAGATGCTGGTGGCCACCAGGCCGGGGGCGACCAGCGGGAAGAGGACCTTGCGGAAGGTCTGGGCCCGGCTGGCGCCGTCGATCGCCGCCGCCTCCTCCAGCTCCTTGGGCACCGCGGCCACGAAGCCGCGCAGCATCCAGACCGCGAACGGCAGCGAGAAGCCGAGGTAGGTCAGGATCAGGCTGGGCAGGGTGTTGTAGAGCCCGAGCCGCTGGATCATCAGGAACAGCGGGATGACCAGCGCCTCCAGCGGGATCATCTGCACCACCAGCAGCAGGATCAGGAAGGTGGTGCGCAGCTTGAAGCGGAACCTGGCCACCGCGGTCGCGGCGAGCAGCGCGACCAGCCCGCTCAGCACCACGGTGGCCACCGCCACCAGCGCGCTGTTGAGGAAGAAGTCCGTGAAGGTCACGCCCGGGATCAGGTTGCCGGTGAGGATCTCCCGGTAGTGCTCCAGGGTCGGCTCCGCCGGCACCGGGCGCGGCGTGGCCGAGAAGATCTCCCGGTTGGGCTTCAGCGAGGTGGCGACCATCCAGTAGACCGGGAAGGCCGCGAAGAGCGCGACCAGCAGGCCGGCGCCGTTGAGGGCGATCTTCTTCACGACTCGTCCTCCTGCCGCAGCACCATACGGACGTACACGCCGGTCACCACCAGCAGGATCAGGGTGAGGATGACGGCGATCGCGGAACCCAGGCCGTACTTGGGCGGCGGCGAGAACGCCTCGGCGTAGGAGTAGATCGACAGCATGAACGTCGACCGGTCCTGGGTGCCGCCGGCCAGCACGAACTGCTGGGTGAAGACCTTGAAGTCCCAGATCGTGGAGAGCACCACGAGGATGCCGAAGACCGGCCGCAGCATCGGGAAGGTGACGGACCAGAAGACCCGCCACGGCCCGGCGCCGTCCACCCGGGCGGCCTCCTGGAGCTCGCTCGGCACGCTCTTCAGGCCGGCCAGCACGCTGACCGCGATGAACGGGAACGAGTGCCAGACCACCACCAGGGTCAGGATGGCGAAGAAGAGCAGCGGATCGTTGAACCAGCCGTAGCCGGTCCAGTCGCTGCGCCCGAACAGCGCCGTGGAGAGCCCGTCCGGGAGTTTGTTGAACAGCCAGGTGACCAGGCCGCTGGTGTCGTCGAAGATCCACTTCCAGACGATGGTGCCGGTCAGCGCCGGGGTGGCCCAGGCCAGCATCACGCAGCTCGCCACGAAGGTGGCCATCTTCTTCCCGAGCCGGTTGAGCAGCAGCCCGACCAGGGTGCCGAGGATCATGGTGAGGGCCACGTTGGCCACGGCGAAGAGCACGGTGTTGCGCAGCACCGTACGGAAGAACGGGTCACCGAGGATCTGCGCGTAGTTGGCCAGGCCGACCCACGGCCACTCGCGGTCCCCCCGTAGCTGCCGGACGCTGTCCAGCTTGTAGAAGGACATCATCACGACCTGGCCGAGCGGCCAGAGCAGCAGCACCGCGATGATCGCCAGGCAGGGCAGGAGCAACAGGTACGGGAGGCGGTCCACGCGGCGGCGCCGCCGCGCGGGGATCTCCCGCGCGGCGGCCTCGCCGGTGGCCTCGGTCAGCGTGGTCACTTGGCGTTGAGGATGCTTTCCATCTCGGTGGCCGCGTCGGCGGTGGCCTTCTCGACCGTCTTCTGGCCCTTGATGACCGAGCTGTTCATCGCCTGGGTCACCGTCTTGGTCCGGCTGACCTCGACCCACTTCGGGGTGAGCGGGGTCAGCTTGGTCTTCTGCATGGCGGTGGCGAACGCCGCCATCACCTTGTCGTTGGCGTAGTTGCCGCCGCCGACCAGGTCCTTGTAGACCGGGAAGAAGCCGAGGCTGCTGGCGAACTCCTGGTCCTTCTGCTTGCTGAGCAGCACGGTCAGGTAGTCCCAGGCGAGGTCCTGCCGCTTGCTGTCCTTCCAGAGGGCGATGTCGGAGCCGCCGGCGAAGGCCGGAGCGGCCTGGCCGTCCGGACCGGGGATGGGGAACGTGCCCCACACCTTCTCGATGTCCGGGTTGTCCTTCTTCATCGCGCCGCCCTGCCAGCTACCGGCGAACGCCATGGCGGCCTTGCCGGTGGCGAACTGGGTACGGGCGTCGACCTCGTTCCAACCGGCGGCGGCCGGCGGGGCGACCTTGTGCACGGTCACCAGGTCGGTCCAGAACTTGACCGCCTTCTGCGCCTCCGGCGTGTTGTAGCCGGACTTCCAGCTGTCGCCGTCCTTGGTGGCGATCTCCCCACCGGCGGCCCAGAGGAAGGAGTAGAACGGCAGCTCGGAGTTGCCGGGCAGGGCGATGCCGTAGGTGCCGGGCTTCTTGGCCTGGACGGCCTTGGCGGCGGCGACCAGCTCGTCCCAGCTCGTCGGCGTCTTCACGCCGGCCTCGGCGAACCAGTCGGTGCGGTAGTAGATGGCCCGCACGCCCGCGTACCACGGGACGCCGTACTGCTTGCCGTCGAGCTGGGCGTTCTTCACCAGGTCGGGAAGGATGTCCTTGCCCTCGGACCAGCCGTTGAACTTCTCCGTGACGTCGGCGAGGGCCTCCTGCGCCGCCCAGCCCTGGGTCTCGGTGTTGCCGAGCTCGGTGACGTCCGGTCCCTCACCGCCGGCGAGCGCGGCCTGGAACTTCTTCGGCGCCTCGAGCCAGGGGATGTACTGCACCACGACGTCGGTCTCGGGGTGCTTCTTCTTGAACTCCGCCTCGACGCCGTCGAGGAACTTGGTCTGGGCGTCGCCGCCCTCACCCATCATCCAGACCGTCAGCTTGCTGTTGTCCGCGGCCTTGTCGTCGTCGCCGGAGCCACCGCACCCGGACAGCACCATCGCGGCCGAGGCCACGATGGCGGTGACCGGGGCCAGCCGCTTCCACCTGTTCACGCCATATCTCCCTCGGGCCGTTTGGCATTAACCTTCTCCGCCGCACCTTAGTAGGAAAATTTCCTTTACAACAGGGGGTACTCGCGGCGGGCGGCCGTGGCGACGGTATCGCAGCCGTGTGCCCGGGCGGCAGGGGTGCCGTCCGGGCAGCTCAGGGCAGAGACGAGAGCGGGCGCCCGACCGGTCGGTCGGGCGCCCGCTGGAGCGCTTCGGGGGATGGGGGTCAGTAGCGCGAGACGCCGCGGCGGCGACCCAAGCCGGCCACCAGGGCCACGCCGATGGCGGCGAACAGGACCTGCAGCAGCAGCTCCCGCCAGTCGATGCCGGCCGTGTCGGCGAAGCCCGACGCCCGGGCGACGATCGTGCCCAGCAGCGCGGCGCCGACGCCGATCAGCATGTGCAGCCACATCGGCATGTTCTGACGGCCCGGGACGATCAGGCGGCCCAGCGCGCCGACGATCAGACCCACGATGAGCGCGGTGATGATGCCCCAAACGGTGAGCTCCACGGTCGCCCTCCTTCTTCAGAATGAGTCACACGGTGTCGTGTGGTTCCTGTCGTGACCGCTAAGTGCCCGACCCGCCGAAAATCCAAACCGACTCCCGTGACGAATTGCTCCGGACCGCACTGAGCTGGGCTTTCGCGCCCAGATTCGGGCGCGGGGCAGGGGGTTGGCCGGCCATTCGGGAGCTGACCGCGTTCAATGCCCATTCGGGCTCGGCGCGCACGCGAACGCCAGCGGGCGCCCGACCGGCCGGTCGGGCGCCCGCTGAGGCGCTTCGGGGTGCGTCAGTAGCGCGAGACGCTGCGGCGGCGACCCACGCCGGCCACCAGGGCCACGGCGATGGCGGCCAGCACGACCTGCACCAGCAGCTCCATCCAGTCGATGCCGGAGGTCTCGGTCGCGATACCCATGGCGCGGGCCAGGACGGTGCCCAGCAGCGCGGCGCCGACGCCGATCAGCATGTGCAGCCACATCGGCATGTTCTGGCGGCCCGGAACGGCCAGGCGGCCCAGCGCGCCGACGATCAGACCAACGACGAGCGCGGTGATGATGCCCCAGACGGTGAGGTCCACGATCTTCTCCTTCTAAGAAGTTTCACACGGTCTGTGTGCTTCCGTTCGTGACCGGTAAGTGCCCGACCCGCCGAAAACCCAAACCGACTCAGCCCCCGCGCCACCCGCCGGGCCACCGCGCGTCGGTTCCGGCCGCCGGGGATTCCGCAGGTGGGAGCGATTCCGGCCGGTTCGCCGGGCGCGGCAAATCTTTCGGGTACGCGAAACGGCCGGCGCCCCACGCTGCGAGCGGGGGCGCCGGCCGTCGAACCGAGGGCGTTACTTCTTGCCGGGGGGCTTGCCGTCGCCGGAGTCGGAGGAGAGCGCGGCGATGAAGGCCTCCTGGGGGACCTCCACCCGGCCCACCATCTTCATCCGCTTCTTGCCCTCCTTCTGCTTCTCCAGCAGCTTGCGCTTACGGCTGATGTCACCGCCGTAGCACTTGGCGAGCACGTCCTTGCGGATGGCGCGGATGGTCTCCCGGGCGATCACCCGGCTGCCGATGGCGGCCTGGATCGGCACCTCGAACTGCTGGCGCGGGATCAGCGTGCGGAGCTTCGCCGCGATCGTCGTGCCGTAGGTGTACGCCTTGTCCTTGTGCACGATCGCGCTGAACGCGTCCACCGGCTCGCCGTGCAGCAGGATGTCGACCTTGACCAGGTCGGACGCCTGCTCGCCGGACGGCTCGTAGTCCAGCGAGGCGTAGCCCTTGGTCCGGCTCTTGAGCTGGTCGAAGAAGTCGAAGATGATCTCGGCCAGCGGGAGGGTGTAGCGCAGCTCCACCCGGTCGGCGGAGAGGTAGTCCATGCCGAGCAGGCTGCCCCGGCGGCCCTGGCACAGCTCCATCACCGCGCCGACGTAGTCGTTCGGGGTGAGCACGGTGGCCCGCACCGTCGGCTCGTGCACCTCGGCGATCTTGCCGGTCGGGTACTCGCTCGGGTTGGTGACCACGATCTCCAGGCCGTCCTCCTGGACGGCCCGGTAGACCACGTTCGGCGCGGTGGAGATGAGGTCGAGGTTGAACTCCCGCTCCAGCCGCTCCCGGATGATCTCCAGGTGCAGCAGGCCGAGGAAGCCGCAGCGGAAGCCGAAGCCCAGCGCGCCGGAGGTCTCCGGCTCGTACGTCAGGGCGGCGTCGTTGAGCTTGAGCTTGTCCAGCGCCTCGCGGAGGTTGGGGTAGTCGGACCCGTCGATCGGGTAGAGGCCGGAGTAGACCATCGGCTTCGGGTCCTTGTAGCCCCCGAGCGCCTCCTTGGCCGGGTTGGCGTTGATGGTGACCGTGTCGCCGACCCGGGACTGGCGAACGTCCTTCACGCCGGTGATGAGGTAGCCCACCTCGCCCACCCCGAGCGCGTCGGCCTTCACCATCTCCGGCGAGATGACGCCGATCTCCAGCAGCTCGTGGACGGCGCCCGTGGACATCATCTTGATCCGGTCCCGGGCGCTGATCTTCCCGTCGATCACCCGGACGTAGGTGACCACGCCCCGGTAGACGTCGTAGACCGAGTCGAAGATCATGGCGCGGGCCGGGGCGTCGGCCTGGCCGACCGGCGGCACGAACTGCCGGACGATCTCGTCGAGCAGGTGCGGCACGCCCTCACCGGTCTTGCCGGAGACCTTGATGCAGTCCGCCGGGTCGCCACCGATGAGGTGGGCCAGCTCCTCGGCGTACTTCTCCGGCTGCGCGGCCGGCAGGTCGATCTTGTTGAGCACCGGGATGATGTGCAGGTCGTTCTCGAGCGCCAGGTAGAGGTTGGCCAGGGTCTGCGCCTCGATGCCCTGGGCCGCGTCGACCAGCAGGATGGCGCCCTCACAGGCCGCCAGGGAGCGGGAGACCTCGTAGGTGAAGTCCACGTGCCCCGGGGTGTCGATCATGTTGAGCACGGCGGTCTCGCCGGCCCGGTCGCCCTCGCGGATGGTCCACGGCATCCGGACGGCCTGGCTCTTGATGGTGATGCCGCGCTCGCGCTCGATGTCCATCCGGTCGAGGTACTGGGCGCGCATCTGCCGGGGGTCGACCACGCCGGTGAGCTGCAGCATCCGGTCGGCCAGGGTCGACTTCCCGTGGTCGATGTGGGCGATGATGCAGAAGTTCCTGATGCGCGCCGGGTCGGTGGCACCAGGAGCGTTCGCGCCGGGATCGAGCGTCGGTGGCACAGCTGTCCGTTCTGGTCGGCTGACGTGAGCGGGCCGGCGCGCCGCCGGCCCCCTCTATGCTCCCACGTCGCCCGGGAAGTGCCGGTGCTCCCCCGTCACTCGTCCGGCGTCACTCCTCGGGCGGCTCGACGAAGAGGGCGGCGAGCTTCGGCAGGTGCCGTCGCGCCTCGTCCTCGTCGTCGAAGTCCCAGAAGTCGTTCAGGTCGGGCGCCCGGACCGGGTCCCGGTCGGCCGGCAGCTCGGCCGCGGTGGCCTTCCGGTAGGCCTCCCACGGCACCGCCAGCATGTCCTCGCACTCGAACTCCTCGCCGCTGAGCGCGGCGGCTCGGACCTGCGGCAGCTCCGCGAGGGAGTCCGCCTCGGCGACCGCCCGGGCGAACACCGCCCGGCCCTGGGTCATGAGCCAGCCCCGGAAGTATTCGAAGCCGTCGTCCGACGCGCCCCCGTTGATCAGGTAGGCCGCGCCCCAGAGGTCGACCTTGTACGACGCGGCGAGCACCCGCTGCTGGTGGCGGGCGTACCCGACGATCTCCTCCGGGTCCCGCTCGGCGAGCAGGGCGACGGCCCGGGCGGCGACCGCGGCGGGCTCTCCCCCGCCCCCGGCCCGGGCGCTGTCGATCAACTGCCAGAACTCGTCGGTCCTCATGGTCGGCCAGTCTGGCAGAGCACACCGACGTCCCGGTGCGGCAGCATGGGCGGGTGTGCGCGATCTCCCTGCCCCCGGTGCCGTACGACGCCACCGCCGACCGCCCGGGCTGGGCCGAGTTGCCGGCCGGGCTGCGCGACGCGCTGGCCGCCCGGCTCGGCGGGCATCCGGTGGCGGTCCGCCCGGCCGGCGCGGGGTTCACCCGGGGCTTCGCCGCCGTGCTCGCCGGCCCGGCCGGTGAGCCGGTCTTCGTGAAGGCGGCGGCGCTGGCGGAGCAGCGGCACCTGGTCGACTGGTACGCCCACGAGGCCGCCGTCCTGGCCCGGCTCCCCGCCGGCCTGCCGGTCCCCCGCCCGCGCTGGGCGCTCACCGAGGCCGGCTGGTACGCCCTCGCCCTGACCGCGGTCGACGGGCACACGCCCCGGCTGCCCTGGGACCCGGCCGAGCTGGACGCCGCCCTCACCGCGTACGCCGAGGTGGCCGCCGCGCTCGCCGCGCCGCCCGCGGACCTCGTCGCGCTCGGGCTCCCGCGCCTGGCCGACCTGGCCCGGGACGACATCCTCTGGTGGGGCGAGGTGGCCGCCGGCCGCGAACCGGCACCCGAACTGCCCGCCTGGGCCCCACTGCCCGAGCTGGCCGCGCTGGAGTCCCGCCTGCCCGGCTACGCCGACGCCGCCCCCGGGCTGGCCCACTGCGACCTGCGGGTGGACAACCTGCTGCTGGACGCGGCCGGCCGGGCGTGGATCTGCGACTGGAACTGGCTCTGCCACGGGCCGGCCTGGTTCGACCTGGTCACCCTGCTCATCACCGCTCACGCCAGCGGCCTCGACGCGGACGCCGCCTTCGCCGGCCACCCGGCCGCCGCCGGCGCCCCCGCCGACGCGCTGGACGTGACCCTCGCCGCTCTCGCCGGCTACTTCCTCACCGGCGCCGCCGCCGGCCCGTCCACGGCCTCCCCGCACATCCGGACCCACCAGCGCTGGAGCGGCGAGCAGGCCCTGTCCTGGCTCGCCACCCGTCAGGGCTGGGCCTGACCGCGGCGTGTTCCGCTCGGGCGGGCCGGGGCGGCTGAGGCGTTTTGGCTCGTCCCGGGGCGACCTGGTAACCTGGCTTTTCGCGCGGCGATGACGCATGTCCGTCGTGCGCGAAAGCAGACCAACCCGAGCTATCAAGACGAGGCTGTCGCGTGGCGAACATCAAGTCCCAGATCAAGCGCAACCGGCAGAACGAGAAGCGCCGGCTGCGTAACAAGTCGGTCAAGTCGTCGCTGAAGACCGCCATCCGGAAGTTCAACGAGGCTGCCGAGGCGGGCGACACCGAGACGGCCACCACCCTGATGCGTGAGGCCACCCGCAAGCTGGACAAGGCTGCCAGCAAGGGTGTCATCCACGCCAACCAGGCGGCCAACCGGAAGTCGGCGATCGCCAAGCGCGTCGCCTCGTTCTCGGCCTGACGAGCGCCTCAGACCTGACCGGAAGCCCCGGGGTCACCACCCCGGGGCTTCCGGCTGTCTGCGTTTCCGCGGCGGACGTCGGCGCCTCTCTCCGGTCATCGGCTGCCGGCGGTCAGCGGTGCGGGTCGTGCCGGGCCGGGTCCGGCCGGCGCTCACCCTCGCCGGCCACGTCGCCCGGGCGGGCCGCCCTGAGCGTCGGATCGCCGGCGAGGGCCATCCCACCCGGCAACGCCCGGGCCGTGGACGGCACGCTGGCCCGGCCGACCACCGGCTCGATCTGCCGGCGGAACCGGTCCCGCTCCTGCTCAGGCACCTGAGCCGCGCTGCGGATCACCACCTCGGCGACCATGTCGTTGAGCTTCACCATGGCCGCCACCACCGCCGGCAGCACCAGCACCGCCCACCAGCTAACCAGCTCGGCGAGCGCGAGCAGCACGGCCAGCGCCACCGCACCCTCGAAGAAGAGGAAGCAGAGCACCCCGCCCGGGTTGACGACGCGCAGCCCGAGGACCCGGGCGTAGAGCGGCCGGTACCGCTCCTCGTCCGCCGGGACCGTCGACCACGTTCGGGTCACCGGCCGCCACCCTGCCGCGCCGCGGCCACCGAGAACACCGCCCGCTCCAGCGCGTACGCCCGGTCGTCGGCGCCGCCCTTGACGGCGGCGTTGCACTCGGCGGCGGCCCGCATGGCCTCCACCAGGCCCTCCGGCGTCCAGCCCCGGCCCTGCCGCTGGGCCCGTTCGATTTTCCACGCCGGCATGCCCAGGCTGCTGGCCAGCTGGTAGGGGCTGCCCCGCCCGGCCGACGCGACCCGGGCCACCGTCCGCACCCCGTCGGCGAGCGCATCGGCGATCGGCACCGGGTCGACACCGACGTGCAGCGCCCAGCGCAGCGCCTCCAGGGCGCCGGGGACGTCGCCCACCATCGTCGCGTCGGCCACGGTGAAGCCGGACACCTCGACCCGCCCCCGGTAGTAACGGGACACCGTGTCCGCCCCGATCCGGCCGTCGGTGTCGGCGACGAGCTGTGAGCAGGCGGCGGCCAGCTCGCGCAGGTCGGTGCCGACGGCCGCGATGAGCGTCTCGGCCGCGTCCTCGGTGCACTTCCCGCCGAGGCGGCGGATCTCGTCCCGGACGAAGGCCACCCGCTCCCGGTGCCCCTTGAGCTTCGCGGCCGGCACCACGGTCGCGCCCGCGGCCCGCAGCCCGTCGGCGAACGCCTTGCCCTTGGCCCCGCCCAGGTGCAGCACCACGAGCTGCACCTCCGGGTCCGGGTTCTTCGCGTAGCCCAGCAGCGCGGTGACCAGGTCCTTGCGGGCGTCCTGACCGGAGCGGAGCACGAGCACCCGGTGCCCGCCGAACAGGGACGGGCTGAGCATCTCGGCGATCTCCCCCACCGCCAGCGAGCCGGCCTGGTATTCCCGGACGTCCACGTCCGGGTCGACGCTGCGGGCCCGGGCGACGGCTTCGGAGACGGCTCGCGTGGCGAGCAGCTCCTCGTCACCGAGAACGAGCAGAATAGGGGGCAGGCTGGCGGGGGTCACGTCGCCCATATTCGCACGGCCTCCGACCGGATCGTGCCTGGTCATCGGGGACTGTGACGCCACAGCCCGCACTCAGCGCAAATCCAGACATTTGAGTCGATCTACCAGCTATGCCGATAAGCCGCCTCGATCGTCGGCCTGTCTTCCGGAGCTTTCTCGTCGCCGACCAGCGCCACCGCCGGGCGGACCGCGACGAGGAAGCCGCCCGCCTCGAAAGGGGGCGGCTTCGGCTGCTCGTCTACTTCTTGTTCAGGTTGACGATGACGCCCTGATCGGCGCACGCCGTCTGCAGCCCGGCCACGTGGGTGCCCATCGGGCCGATGAACGCCAGCGCCCCCATCTCCTGACCCTCCGGCAGGTTCGAGACCTGCCACACGATGTCGACCAGCGCGGTGCCGTGCTCCCGGAGCTTTTCGTGCCGCGAGTCCTCGAACAGCTCCCGCACCTCCCGGTACTCGGCCTCGGTCATCTTGTCGTCGCCGCCGGACTTGTCGTCGGCGACGGCACTCGTGCCGTCACGCATCGCCTTGCAGGCGGCGACGCCCGAGTCCTCCTTGATGAAGCCCTCGTAGACGGCGAGTCCGGCGGTGGCGAGCAGCAGCACGGCGAGGGCCGCGCCGAGGGCGACGATGAGCGGCTTGCGGCTGCGCCTGGTCGGCGCGGCGGTGAGGTGGCCCGCGGGCTGCGGCTGCCCGGCGTCATCGATCTGGTGGTCGGGCTGGTACTGCTGCGGCGGGTAGCCGGGGCCGCCCTGCTGATAGGGCTGCTGCGGCTGCTGCGTCGCATACGGGTCGGTCATGTGTCTAGCGCTCCCCACGTGATGTTGGCGTGTTGATGCTGGTCGGGAGGGTTCGCTGGGACCACGGCTTGTCGGGTAGGTGACTGTTGTTGTGGCCGGTCAGGCAGAGGTGGGCGGCCGGCCAGCTACATGCTTGTGGGCTCACCGGGCGCATCCCTGGACGCCAGGTGCCCTCTGGCCGTGGGCATGCCTCACCGGTGGCTGTTCCCGCGGATGACCACCGCCAGGTCGGCGCCCGTGTTGACCGCGGCCACGTCGCCGTCGGTGTCGGTGCGCAGCACCCGCGCGCCCGCCCGGGTCAGCCGGTCCAGCAGGCCCGGGTTGGGGTGCCCGTAGTCGTTGTCGGCGCCCACGCAGACCAACGCCACCGCCGGGCGGACCGCCGCGAGGAACTCCGAATCCTGGTACGCGGACCCGTGGTGGGCCACCTTCAGCACGTCCGCCCGGATCGCGCCGGGCGGCACCGTCTCCAGCAGCGCCCGCTGCTCCTCCGTCTCGGCGTCGCCGGGCAGCAGGATCCGCACCCCGTGCACGGTGGCCGTCAACACCAGCGAGTTGTTGTTCGGGTCCGACCGGCTGCCGCGCAGCGGGTACGGCGGCCCGATCGCGGCCAGTTCGACCGCTCCGGCCCGCCACCGCCAGCCCGCGGGCACCGGCGTCAGCACGCTCCCGCCCCGGCGCGCCGCGTCGCGTACCTGGGCGACGCCGTAGGGCGGCTCGGACCACTGCGGGGTCGCCACC
Source organism: Micromonospora sp. I033 (assembly GCF_053890995.1). NCBI lineage: Bacteria > Bacillati > Actinomycetota > Actinomycetes > Micromonosporales > Micromonosporaceae > Micromonospora > Micromonospora sp. I033. Next base: position 28,841 of record NZ_JBSSLX010000008.1, read on the forward strand.
GCCGCCACCCGCCGGCCGCGGAACACCCCGGCGATCCCGCCCACGTGGTCGGCGTGGAAGTGGCTGACCACCAGCAGCGACACCTCGCGTACGCCGAGCCGGCGCAGGCACCCGTCCACCCCGGACGGTTCCGGGCCGGCGTCGACCACCACCGCCCGGCCGGCGGCGACCGGCAGCACCACCGCGTCGCCCTGCCCCACCGCGCACGCCACGATCACCCAGCCCGGCGGTGGCCAGCCCGCGGCCAGCAACCGGACGGGCAGCGTGCCGAGCACCACGGCGGCCACGACGACCGCGACCAGCCGCCGCAGGACCGGCCGCCGGACGGCGACCAGCAGCGCCACGCTCACGGCGGCCAGCAGCAGGGCACCGGTCACGCCGCCCGGCCAGGGCAGCGTCCCGGCGGGCAGCCGCGCCCCGTGCGCGGCCACCGTCACCAGCCAGCGGGCCGGCCAGCTCGCCAGCCAGGCGGCGAACTCGGCACCGGCCGGCCAGACCGGCGACAGCACGGCCGCGAGCACCCCCAACACGGTGGCGGGCGCGACCACCGGCACGGCCAGCAGGTTCGCCGGCACCGCGACCAGGCTCACCGTCCCCGAGATCCCGGCGATCACCGGGCCGCACGCGAGCTGCGCGGCCGCCGGCACCGCCAGCGCCTCGGCCACCCCGGGCGGTACGCCGCGCCGGCGCAGCGCGTCCCGCCAGCCGGGGGCGAGCAGCAGCAACCCGCCGGTGGCGCAGACCGAGAGCGCGAATCCGGGGTCCCCGGCCAGCTCCGGGTCGACCAGCACCAGCACGGTGACCGCGGCGGCCAGGGCGGGCAGCGCGGCCCGGGACCGCCCGGCGGCGAGCGCGGCCAGCCCGATCGCCCCCATCGCCCCGGCACGGACCACGCTCGGCGAGGGCCGGACCAGGATCACGAACCCGACCAGGGCGAGTACGCAGAGCGCGGCGGCCGTCCGCGGACCCGCCCGGGCCCAGCGGGCCAGCAGCAGCACCGCCCCGACGACGATGGCCACGTTGGACCCCGACACCGCGTTGAGGTGGGTCATGCCGGTGGCCCGGAAGTCCTCCTCCACCTCCGGCGGCAGGCGGCTGGTGTCTCCCACCACCAGCCCGGGCAGCAGCCCGCCCGGCGCGTCGGGAAGCGGCGCGCAGGCCCGTTGCAGCCCGGCACGGAGCGCGCCGGCCGCCCGCTGCGTCCATGGGGCGGGGCCGTGCCGGATCGGCGGCCCGGTGGCGGACAGCACGGCCGCCGTCAGGTCCCCGCCGCGCGGGGCCGACAGCCGGCCGCGTGCGGTCGCCCGCTGCCCCGGCAGCAGGGTGCGCCAGGCCGGGTCACTCGCCAGCACGAGGCCGCGCACCGTGCCGGTGACCTGGCGGCCGGCCGGGTCGGTGAGGCGTACCAGGTCGGCCCGGATCAGGAGGGTGGCCGGGCGGCCCGCGGCCCCCCGGATCGGGCGCGGGTCGTCGCGGACCACCAGATCGGCGGTGACCAGGGTCCGCTCGGTCACGAGCGCCCGCACGGGGGCGGCGTCGCGGACCGCCAGGCGGGCCGCGGTGGCGGTCGCGCCGCAGACCACGCCGAGCAGCACGGCCACGGCGATCCAGCCGTAGCGGCGGACCGGAGCGGCCGGTCGGCCGACGACGCCGCACAGGTGCGCGCCGGTGAGTAGCGTCAGGCCGGCGGCGACGGCGGCCAGCGTGACGCTCGCCGTCACGGTGGCGTGCAGGCCGGCCAGAGCGGCGAGCCAGGCGGCCACCGCCAGCCCGGCCAGCCGCAGGTCGGGCACTTGCCCCGCCGTCGCGCCGCCGCCGTCCACCGGCGCGCTCACGGCCGCCGCAGGACCAACGGCCGCTCCGGCGGAGTCAGCGACCGGACGAAGCCCTCCGGCTGCCACGCCGCCTTCGGTGGCAACGCGGCGGGGCGGCTCGTCGGTGTTCACACCGTCACCAGGTCCTTGAGCTGTTCGTACCGGGCGTCGCCGATGCCGTCGACCTGGCGCAGGTCGGAGACGGAGCGGAAGCCGCCGTGCTGGTCGCGGTGGTCGAGGATCCGCTGGGCGAGCACCGGGCCCACGCCGGGCAGCGCGTCGAGCTGGGACAGGGTGGCGGTGTTCAGGTTGACCGGGCCGCTTCCCGGCGCCGCGCCGCCGGCCGCGGGTCCGCCGCCAGCCGCCGGACCGGGCGCGGCGGCCTGGCCCGGCGGGGCGCTGACGCCGACGAGGATCAGCTCGCCGTCGGTGACCTTCCGGGCCGGGTTGAGCAGGGCGACATCGACGCCGGGCAGCGCGCCGCCGGCCGCCTCGATCGCGTCGGCGACCCGCGCGCCGGCCGGGAGGCGGACGAGGCCGGGCCGGCGGACCTTGCCGGCGAGCGCCACGACCACCTGACCGGCGGAGCCGCTGGGCGCGGGCGCGGAGGTCTCCGGTGCGCTGACCGCCGCGACCGGACGGACCGGCTCCGCCTGTGGCCGGGAGCGCCAGGCCCAGACTCCGGCGACCAGGACCACCACGGCGGCCACCATCGCGAGTGCGCGCACACCTCGCCGGCCGGGATCGAAGGCACCCGGACCGGGCAGCCGGGAGACCAGCGAAGGTCGCCCACCAACCGCGTCCTCGGCCGCAGCCGGACACGCCGCGTCGGCCGGGCTCGCCAACGGCCACGTATCGCCGGCTGCTGAGTCCGGGTCCACCGGATCCGGCTCTGACCACTCGGGCCTCGAGCTAGACGAAATGACACGCCCCTGCTTCCACTCCTCCTGTTGGAGCGGCGCAACCGGCCCGGGCCAGGGCAGCTCAGGTGCGACATCCCGAGCGATCCGCGAGCCGGCGGCCGGCTCGCGGGCACCGCCGGGCAGAGCGAGATCGTTCACCGGCTCGAACAACCGGGACAGCCGGCGCCGTACCGTGGTCTCCTCGTCGTCTGGCACGGCTCAGCAAGTTACGGCGCGACGCCGGACCGACGCCCGCGCGCAAGCCTCGCCTGTGGACGACCGGCCGACCTGTGGACGAGGCCCTGATCATGCTCGAACTGTGCTAGCGGGCCGGTGACAGCCTGGGCAGAGCGGCGTACGGCGTCGGTGACCGCGGCGGGGACATCAAAGCTGGCCAGGTGCCAGGCGCCCACGATCAGCTCGGTCCGGGTGCCGCCGGAGCCGCGCGAACTTCCGCTAGCCGCGAGCCGAGCGGCCGCATTCGGCCTCGACCCGCAGCATCATCGCCTCGGCGACGCGAACGTGGTTCTCGACGGCCTTCATGCGTTCGGCTCATGCGGGCAAGTTAGTGAGGAGGCCACCCCGGAGACTTCCTCCCGGAGCCGGCGCAGCTCGTCGGCCACTGCGAGCACCGCCCACACCAAGCCAGCCTGCCGGAAGCCGTCAGCCGAGGGGGTCAGTCTTCCTTCCTCCCCGTCCTGCCGTCCCGCCAGGTCGAGGTAGGTCAGGGCCATGTTGCGGTAGTCCGGCTCGGGCACGTCGCGCCTCCTTCTGGCGATCGGTACGTCTCGCGATCCTGGCTGACCACATTGGTACCCCCGGCAGCATTGTCGAATGAACGACAGGTCACGGAGGCGGGCCACAGGTGACGAGGCCCCAGGATCGTCATCGCCACCGGCGTCTCCGTTAGCGGGCCGGGGACAACTCCCGGGCGAAGCGGCGTACGGCGTCGGTGACCGCGGCCGGGGCGTCGAAGTTGGCCAGGTGCCCGGCGTCCGGGATCAGCTCGATCTGGGTGCCGGGGCGGGCGGCGGCGAACGCCCGCTCCCCCGAGCGGAACAGCCGGTCCCGCTCCCCGTTGAGGATGAGCACCGGGGCGCGCACCGCCGCCAGGCTGGACGCGTCGAACCGGCCCATCACGTCCCGCCAGGCGACCGGGAGGGTGTGGAAGGCGTAGCCGTCGGCGATGGTGGCGTCGACGACCTCGGGCGGGTAGAGGCGGCGCAGCAGCCGGTCGTTCCAGCGGGTGAGCCGGGCGGCCGGTAGCCGGGCGACCAGTGCCGCCAGCAGCCGGTACGGGACGGTCAGCGGACCGGTGGTGGCCACGCTCGCGCCCATCAGCACCAGCCCGGCCAGCAGGTCCGGGTGCCGGCGGGCGAGGTGCAGCGAGACGTAACCGCCGAGCGAGTGCCCCACCACGAGGGCCGGGCCGGCGTCGAGGCCGTGGATCGCCTCGGCCACGATGTCGGCGGCCCGGTCGAGGCTCCAGGGTTCGGCCGCCCGGCTGCCGTGCCCGGGCAGGTCGACGGCCGCGACCGGGAACTCGGCGGCGAGGGCGGGCAGTTGCGGCTGCCACTGGCCGCGGGCGAAACGGGTGCCGTGCACCAGAACGATCGCGGGACGATCCACAGTGCCCAGTCTGCCCCGGGATCCAGGCCGCCCACCGGCCCGCCCTCGTCGACCGGCAGCATCCGACCACGCCCCGGGATCCAGGCCGAGCACCGGCCGGCCCCCGTCGACCGGCAGCATCACCCCACCGACCGCGCCTCCGGGTCCAGGCCGAGAGCCGCCCGGCCCCCGTCGACCGGCAGGGTCACCCCGTTGACGAAGGCCGCCCCCGCCGACAGCAGGAAGGCGACAACGTCGGCCACCTCCCCGGTACGGCCGATCCGGCCCACCGGGTGCAACCGGGCCAGTTCCGCCTCGATCCGGTCCGCCTCGACCGGGTCCAGGCCGGCCAGGAAGGCGGCGTGCCGTTCGGTGTGGATCGAGCCGAGCGCGACCGCGTTGGTGCGGATCCCCCGGCCGCCGTAGTCCACCGCGAGGGCCCTGGTGAGCCCCTCGACGGCGGCCTTGGCGGTGGCGTACGGCAGGGCGCCCGGCACCGCCCGGCGGGCCTGGTGGGAGGAGACGTTGACGATCGCGCCGTCGGTGCCGGCGGCCAGGAACCGGCGTACGGCGGTGCCGGCCCCGACCACGGCGGGGCGCAGGTTGGCCGCGATGAGGTCGAACACCTCCCCCGCTGGCGCACGGTGCAGGGCGGCGTCCCGGAACACGGCGGCGTTGTTCACCCAGCCGGCGAGCGGGGCGGCCGTCTCGGCGAGGTCGGCGGCCCGCCCGGTGACCTTCTCGTCGGCGGCGTCTCCGACGACGGGGCGCAACCGGTCGGCGGCCCGGTGCCCCACCAGCCAGTCCAGGGCGACCTCGTCCCGCTCGACGACGACCACGGTGCCACCGTCGGCGGCCAGCCGCTCGACGATGGCCCGCCCGACGCCTCGGCCGCCCCCGGTCACCACGTAGGACAGAGCACTCATCCGACCACCCGAGGCCCGGCAATCCTGGCGAGTTGTCGTTCGGCAGGAACGGAAACTCTCCAAGATCGGACCACCCGAGCCCCGCCGAGCACGGCGGCGGCCACCGCACCGGCCACGGCGACCAGGGCGGCGGCCACGACAGCGAACGCGATCATGGGCGTCGGTGGACGACGACGCAGGCCAGGCCGGGGCCGGCGTGCGCGGCGACCACCGCCCCGGCCTCGGAGACGTGGGTCTCGTGCAGGCGATCCCCCAGCCGCTCGGTGAGCGCGGCCACCAGCTGCTCGGCGCGCTGCGGCGCGCCGAGGTGGTGCACCGCGAGGTCGACCTGGGCGTCGCCGGCCGCCTCGACCGCCAGGTCGACCAGGCGCGCCACGCCCCGGCTGGCGGTGCGGACCTTGTCCCGCACCACGATCGTGCCGTCCGGCATGTGCATGATCGGCTTGACCGAGAGGGCGGTGCCGAGCAGCGCCTCGGCCGCGTTGATCCGGCCGCCCCGGCGCAGGAACTCCAGCGTGTCGACGTAGAAGAAGATGGTGGTCCGGTCGACGGCGTCGAGCGCCGCCTGGCGTACCCCGGACAGGTCCGCGCCCCCGGCGGCGGCCGCGGCGGCGGCGAGCACCGGGAAACCCAGGCCCATGCCGGTGGAGCGGCTGTCGACCACGGTGACCCGCTCGCCGATCTCGGTGGCGGCCAGCCGGGCGGCCTCCACCGTGCCGGACAGCTCGGCGGAGAGGTGCACCGAGACGACGCCGTCGGCGCCGGCGGCGAGCAGCTCCCGGTAGACCTGGGCGAACTGTTCGGGGGCCGGACGGGAGGTGCTCACGGTGACCCGCCGGCCGCTCAGCACGCGGGTGGCGTCGTCCGGGAACGTCTCGACGCCCTCCAGGCCCTCCGCGCCGTTGAGCACGACGGTCAGCGGGACGACGGTGAGCCGGTGCGCGCGGACCAGCTCGGGGGGCAGGTAGGCGGTGGAGTCGGTGACGACCGCGACGGGCATGCCCGGCACGCTAGCCGATGTCACGGCCGCGCGCCGGGGCCGAACGGCTCAGACCGCGTCGGTGAGTGCGGGCTGGGTGATCAGCCCGACGTTGTGCGCCCGCAGGTGCCAGCCGCGGACGTCGTCGTGACGCAGCTCGGTCCAGTGGCAGTTGGCCAGCGACCCGACGCTGCGCAGCACCGCGTGGTCCCAGCCGAGCAGGTGGCCGACGCCCTGCCGGGCGCCGCCGCCGTGCGTGGTCACCACCACGGTGCCACCGGCGGCCAGGTCGGCCGCCTCCTGGAACGCGGCGCCGAGCCGCTTGCCCAGGTCGTCGAGGCTCTCGATGCCCGCGCCGGGGTCGGGGTCGCCGGCCCGCCAGCGGGCGTACTCGTCGGGGAAGCGCTCGGCGACCTCGGTGAGCGCGAGGCCCTGCCACTGGCCGAAGTGCCGCTCGCGCAGCCGGGCGTCGGTGCGGACCGGCAGCCCGGTCAGCGCGGCGAGCGCGGCGGCGGTGTCGGCGGCCCGGCGCAGGTCACTGGCGACGATGGCGTCCGGACGCAACGCGGCCAGCACCGGCGCGGCGACCCGGGCCTGCTCCCGGCCGAGGTCGTTGAGCGGCACGTCGGTCTGCCCCTGGACCCGGCCGGCGGCGTTCCAGTCGGTGTTGCCGTGCCGCCAGATGATCAGGCGGGTCATTCCGCGGTGGCGGTGCCGGCGGCCGAGTCGGCGAGGTCCCGGTCGACGAACGGGATCTGCGGGCAGTCCTTCCAGAGCCGGTCGAGGGCGTAGAACTCGCGCTCCTCGGTGTGCTGCACGTGGACCACGATGTCGACGTAGTCGAGCAGCACCCAGCGGCCGCCCCGCTCGCCCTCGCGGCGGACCGGCTTGGCCTTCTCCGGCAGCTCCAGCAGGCGCTCCTCGATGGCGTCGACGATGGCGAGCACCTGACGCTCGTTCGGAGCCGCGGCCAGCACGAACGCGTCGGTGATCGCGAGCTGGTCGCCCACGTCGATGATGACGATGTCCTGCGCCTTCTTGTCGGCCGCGGCCTGGGCGGCGGCCATCGCCAGCTCGTGCGCGCGTTCGGAAACTGTCACCGTTCTCCTTCGATCAACCATGCGACCCTCCAAGCCTCTCACACCCGGTGGGGCGGCGACTTGTCAGTTCTGGTCGATTACGGGGGCAAACCCTCACGTTCCGGGCGTAATTACCGCTGGTAGAGCCGCCGTTTGGCGATGTACTGCACCACACCGTCCGGAATCAGGTACCAGACCGGCTCGCCGCGGGCGACCCGGGCCCGGCAGTCGGTCGAGGAGATGGCCATCGCGGGCACCTGCACGAGGCTGACCGAGTCGGCGGGCAGGTGCTTGTCGGAGAGCTCGAACCCGGGGCGGGTCACCCCGATGAAGTGGGCCAGTTCCAGGACCTCGTCCAGATCCTTCCAGGACAGGATGCGTTCCAGGGCGTCCGCGCCGGTGATGAAGAAGAGCTGCACCTTCGGGCCGTACTCGGCGTGCAGGTCGCGCAGCGTGTCGACGGTGTAGGTGGGGCCACCCCGGTCGATGTCGACCCGGCTGACCTGAAAGCGGGGGTTGGAGGCGGTCGCGATCACCGTCATGAGGTAGCGGTCCTCGGCCGAGCTGACCGGTTCGTCCGCCTTCTGCCACGGCTGCCCGGTGGGAACGAAGACCACCTCGTCCAGGCCGAACCGGTCCGCCACCTCGCTGGCGGCCACCAGGTGCCCGTGGTGGATGGGGTCGAACGTGCCGCCCATGATGCCGATCCGCCGGATGTCTTCCTCCACCCCGCGATCGTAGGCCGAGGGCCGCCGGCGGTCCGGCGGGGCCGCCCGGCGTCCCACGGACCGTGCCGGGCGGGGACACCTCCCGCCCGGCACGGTCACCCGGGTCAGGCGCCCGCGGCGGCCACCGCCGTCCGGGCCACCAGCGCGCGGCGCAGGTCGTCGTCCAGGTCGACGACCCGCCGGCGCAGCCCCGGCGTGAGGTCGTCGCGGGCCAGCAGCGCCGCGGCCAGTTCCCGGGTGGGCTGCGCCACGGCGTAGCGGGGGAAGGCCAGGGTGGCGACCCGGTCCGCCGTCCAGGGGGTACGCAGCCGCGCGGCGGCCGGCATGTCGGCGAAGTACCGCTCGACGTAGCCGGCGGTCAGCTCGGCCTGCTCGGGCTGCCAGAAGCCCTCCGCGGTCGCCTCGACCAGGCGGTTGGAGAGCTCGGTGTTGCGGGTGACGATCTCCCAGGCGGCCCGCTTCGCCTCGGCGTCGGGCAGCGCGGCCCGGCAACTCGCGGCCCGCTCCGCCCCGGTGGCGCTGCGGTCGGCCGCCGCCTCGGCGGCGATCTCGGGCTCCCCGGCCGCGCCGAGCACGACCAGCCGGTGCAGCAGCGCCCAACGCAGGTCGGTGTCGACCGCCAGCCCCTCCGGCACGCCCTGGCCGGCCAGCCAGCCGGTGAGCAGCCCACTGTCGATGGTGGCGCCGATCAGCCCACGGGCCGCGGCGAGTTGCAGCGAGCCGCCGGCCGAGGCACCGGCCAGCAGGCTGGCGCAGGCCCCTTCGATGCGGAGCAGGGCCGCGTCCCGGGCCAGCGGATCCAGGTAGCGGTCGACCAGGTTGCGGCTGAGGCTGAGCACGTCCTCCGCAATGATCACCTCGGTCTCGGCCGGCAGCGCCGCCGCGATCAGCGCGACCACCGAGGTCACCGGCCGTTCCCCGTCGGTGGCCGCGTCCAGCGCCTCGCCCCAGAGCAGCGCCCGGGCCAGCGGGTCGGCCAGCCCCGGGAGCACCATCGGCACGGCGTCCGCCGAGGCGGGGTCGAGCCGGATCTTGGCGAAGGTGAGGTCACCGGCGTTGGGCAGCAGCAGGCCGGTGGCCGGCTGCCCGACCAGCTCGGCCAGCACGGTGCGACCCCGGTCGGCGGCCGGGTCGAGGTCCACCTCGACGTGGTGCACCGGGGCGTCGGGAGCGTGGCGGGCCACGCCGATGCGGTGCGGGCGCAGCACCGGGTAGGTCTCCGGCGCGGTCTGCACCACCGCCGCCTCGGCCCACCGGCCGTCGGCGTCCACGGCGGTCTCCATCCGCAGCGTGTTGACCTGCGGACGGCGCAGCCAGCGTTCGGCCCAGTCGGCCAGGTCCCGCCCGCTGGCGGCGCTGAGGCTCTCCAGCAGGTCGGCGAGGGTGGCGTTGCCGAACCGGTGCTTGGCGAAGTGCGCGTTCAGGCCGGCCAGGAAGGGCTCGTCACCGACCCAGGCGACCAGCTGGCGCAGCACGCTGGCGCCCTTGGCGTAGGAGATGCCGTCGAAGTTGAGCAGCGCCTGGGCCGCGTCGGCCACCTCCTCGGGGGCCACCGGGTGGGTCGAGGGGCGCTGGTCGGCCGCGTAGCCCCAGGCCTTGCGGCGCATGGCGAAGGTGGTCCACGCCCCGGTGAAGCGGGTGGCCTCGGCGGTGACCCGGGTGCCGAGGTACTCCGCGAAGGACTCGTTCAGCCAGAGGTCGTCCCACCAGCGCATGGTGACCAGGTCGCCGAACCACATGTGCGCCATCTCGTGCGCGATGGTGGTGGCCCGCAGCTCGCGCTGGGTGTCGGTGACCGCCGAGCGGAAGACGTAGTCGTCGCGCAGGGTCACCAGGCCCGGGTTCTCCATGGCGCCGGCGTTGAACTCGGGGACGAACGCCTGGTCGTACTTGCCGAACGGGTAGCGCTCGGCGAACAGCTGGTGGAACCGGTCGAGGCACTGCTTCGTGACGGTGAAGATCTCGTCGGCGTCGGCGTCCAGGTGCGCCGCCAGGGACTTCCGGCAGTAGAGGGCGAGCGGGACGCCGTCGTGCTCGTCGCTCCGGACGTGCCAGGGGCCGGCGATCAGCGTGACGAAGTAGGTCGCCAGCGGCGCGGTGGGTGCGAACTCCCAGCGCCCCGGGGCCGGCCGGGCGGCGACCTGGCCGTTGGCGGCCACCGTCCACTCCGGCGGGGCGGTGACCGAGAGGGTCACCGGGGCCTTGAGGTCGGGCTGGTCGAACGCGGCGAAGATGCGCTGCACGTCGTCGAGGAAGGACATCGCGTAGAGGTAGGTCTCGCCGTCGGCCGGGTCGACGAAGCGGTGCATCCCCTCGCCGGTGTTGGAGTAGGCCATCTCGGCGCTGACCGTCAGCGTGTTGGTCGCGGCCAGCCCGGTCAGCGGCAGGCGGTTGTCGCTCAGCAGGGCCGGGTCGAGGTCCTGCTCGTTGAGGCGTGCCTTGAGGAGTCGCAGGGGTTTGACCTCGGCGAAGGTCTCGGCGCCGGGGGTGGCCCGGAACCGGATGGTGACGGTGGAGCGGAAGCGCTCGGCGTCGCCGGTCAGGTCGAGGTCCACCTGGTAGGACTCGACGGTAATCAGCGCGCCACGCGCGGTCGCCTCTACACGGGTCAGGCTCGGCATCCGCTTATCCTGCCCGATGGGGTCCGAGCGGGCTCCCCCCGATACGCGTGGCGATGGAGGAACAGCGATGGGTCAGCACCCCAAGGGCGATTTCGACCTGTCTCGGGCGGTGTGGCAGCGCGCCGAGGGCGACACGTCCGACAGTGCGGTCGAGGTGGCCTTCGTCGGCGACCTGATCGGGATGCGCAACTCGGCCGAGCCGGACGGCCCGGTGCTGGTCTTCACCCAGGACGAGTGGGACGCCTTCGTGGCGGGCGCCCAGGACGGCGAGTTCGACCTGGACTGAGCCCGGGCGCTCAGTCACCGTCGCCCCAGCCGAGCCCGCCCGGGCCGGGCGCGTGGTGGAAGCCGGGATGGCCGGCCACGTCGGCGCAGCGCTCGCCGTCGGGGCCGACCGCCCCGCAGAAGAGCCGCTCCGCGCGGTGCCAGGCGTCGGCCGGGGAGAGCGCCGCCGCGCCGAGCGCCAGCTCCGGGCGGAGCAGGCCGAGCGCCTCGGCGTACGCGACGGCCGTCTCCCGCGCGGTGGCCGGGTCGGCCGCCTCGAAGCCGAGGTGCACGGTGAAGTGCCGGGGCGGCCGGGCGTCGGCGCGCCGGGGCGGCCCGATCAGCGGCTCCTCGCGGTCGCCCCGCCGCAACCCGGTGACCGCCCGCCGGTGCCGCCGGTGCCTGTTGTCACGCATCCCGTCCTCCCCGTCGCCGGTGGCTCCGCCGGGGTCGCCCCGGCGGAGCGGGGCCGGCCGCCGCCGGCCCCACCCCGAAGACAACCAGCTTTTCCGCGCCCTGGGAGGGGCCAGCTTCCGCGCTCGGCACCGGCCCCTCCCCCCGGCGCGCCGTGCCGCCCGGTGGGGCGCCGACCGGGGCCGGGGCCGAGGATTCGCCCGCGCCGGCCCGGGTAGGTAGCGCAGCGACCGTGCAGGGCCGCCGAGCCGCGTCAGGAGCAGCCGATGAGCACCATTCCCAGCGACCGCAGCCCGGAGAGCACGATGGCGTTCCTCCGCGAGGGCTACCGGTTCGTCGGTGCGCGTTGCGACCGCCTCGGCACCGACATCTTCCAGACCCGGCTGCTGCTGGAACCCACCATCTGCCTGCGCGGTCGCCCGGCCGCCGAGCTGTTCTACGACACCGAGCGCTTCGTCCGGCGCGGTGCCATGCCGATGCGCGCGCAGCGCACGCTGACCGGGGTCGGCGGCGTCCAGGGCCTCGACGGCGCGGCGCACCGGACCCGCAAGGCGATGTTCATGTCGATCATGACGCCGGCGGCGATCCGCCACCTCGGGCAGCTCTTCGACGACGAGTGGCGGGCCCGGATCCCGGCCTGGGCGGAGTCGGGCCCGGTGGTGCTCTACGACGAGGTGGCCCGGATGCTGACCCGGGCGGTCTGGGCCTGGGCCGGGGTGCCGCTGGCGGACTCCGACGTGACCCGCCGGACCGCCGAGATGCACGCGATGATCGAGGGACCGGCCGTGGTCGGGCCCGGGCACTGGCGGGGCCTGCTCGGCCGGCGCCGCGCCGAGCGGTGGGCCGGCGACCTGATCGAGCGGGTGCGCTCCGGCGCCGTGCCCGCGCCGGAGGGCAGCGCGCTGCGGGTCGTCGCCGAGCACCGGGACGAGCAGGGCGCCCTGCTGCCCCGCCGGATCGCCGCGGTGGAGCTGCTCAACGTGCTCCGCCCGACGGTCGCGGTGGACCGCTTCGTGGTCTTCGCCGCGCTCGCCCTGCACGACCACCCGCACCTGAGGGACCGGGTCCGCGGCGACGACGACGCCACCGAGAGCTTCGTGCAGGAGGTACGGCGCTACTACCCGTTCTTCCCGGCCGCCGCGGCCCGGGTCCGGCGCCCGTTCGAGTGGCAGGGGTACGCCTTCCCGCAGGGCCGGCGGGTGCTGCTCGACCTCTACGGCACGAACCACCACCCGGAGCTCTGGCCGGAGCCGGAGCAGTTCCGGCCGGAGCGGTTCGACGGCTGGCGGGGGGACCCGTTCCAGCTGGTCCCGCAGGGTGGCGGCGACCACCGCACCGGCCACCGCTGCCCCGGTGAGTGGATCACGATCGAGCTGATGAAGCGGGCGGTCGGCAACCTCACCGGGTCGATGAGCTACCGGGTGCCGCCGCAGGACCTGGCCGTGGACCTCGGCCGGATGCCCGCCCTGCCGCCCAGCGGCCTGGTCCTCGACGGCGTACGCCGCACCGCATGATCAGCGCGGCGACCGTCACGACGCGACCACGAGCGCCTGCGGGGCGGCCTGCTTCATCCGGGTGCGCAGCCACTTGAGCTGGATGGCGGTCTCCTGCTCGCAGGCCCGCACCACCGCGAGCAGTTCCTCGTCCCGGGCCCCGTACGCGGCCTGCCCGACCACCGTCCAGCAGATGTCGCACTCGGCGGCCATCAGGTAGAGGTCCTGGAGGTCGCGGAGCAGCCCGATCGGCCCGGTCCGGGTGCCGTTGAACAGCTCGGAGTGCAGCCGGTCCGGCTCGGCCGGGGCCTCCTCGGCGTACCGGCGGGCGAAGGGGGCCAGCTTCTCGGCGTGCCCGCGGCACTGGGTGGCCAGCTTCTCGCAGGTGTGGAAGACGTCCGGCTCGTCCCCGTGTGCCTTTCCCACCTCGGTGAACGCGTCACCGAGGCGCTCCTGGGCCTTGTGCAGCAGGCCGAGATAGTGGGCCAGGTGCATGTCACTCCCCCCTCGACGGCGCCTCGGCGGCCGGTCCGCCGACCGTGGCCGGGATCCCGGACCCCTCGGGCGGGGCCGAGCCGCCCACCGTCGGCGCGGGCGAGGGCCGGCCGCCCGAGTCGGCCTCCTTCACCACCCACACCGCCGCCACCTTGAAGATCGGCTGCTTGGAGACCGGGTCCCAGGCCGTGATGGTCAGCTCGTTGGCCGCCCGGTCGTGCCGTCCGGCGCCCGGTTCGGCCCCGTCGGCCGCGTCCCAGTAGCCGTAGTGGAAGGGGAGGAAGACCACGCCGGGGCGTACCCCGCAGAGGCGGGCCCGGGCGCGGACGACGCCGCGCGGCGACTCGATCCGCAGCAGGTCCCCCTCGCCGACGCCGAGCCGGTCGGCGTCGGCCGGGTTGAGCTCCACCCACGACTCGGGAGCGGCGTGCACGAGCTGGGCGGCCCGGCCGGTCTTGGTCCGGGTGTGGAACTGGTAGACGGTCCGCCCGGTGGTGAGCAGCAGCGGGAACTCCGCGCTCGGCACCTCCGGCGACGACTGGTACGGCGCGGCGTGCAGGAACGCCCGCCCGCCGGGCTGTTTGGCCCGGTACTCCTCGGGCAGCAGTTCGGCTCCGGTGGCCAGGTCCTGGCCGTACGTCTCGCAGTAGTCCGGGTCGGTGTTGAACACCCCGTCGGTGTAGAGCCGTTCGGTGCCGTCCGGGTGCTCGTCGGTGCACGGCCACTGGACGCCGCCGGACCGCAGCTTGTCGTAGGTGATGCCGGTGTAGTCGCAGGGCCGGCCGCGCGAGCACTCCTTCCACGCCTCGAACACCTCCTCCGGCCCGGTCCAGGTGATCAGCGGGCCCCCGTCCTTGTCACGGAAGTCCATCCGCCGCGCGTAGTCGAGGAAGATGTCCAGGTCGGGGCGGGCCTCGCCGGGCGGCTCGACCGCCTTCTCGGAGATGTGCACCGTCCGGTCGACGCTGGTGAACGTGCCGGTCTTCTCGCCCCAGGTGGCGGCCGGCAGCACCACGTCGGCCAGTTCGGCGGTCTCGGTCAGGAAGAGGTCCTGCACCACCACGAACAGTTCCGGGTTCGCCAGGATCCGGCGGATCCGGGCCAGGTCGGGCAGGGAGACAGCCGGGTTCGTCGCCGAGATCCAGAGCAACTTGATCGAGCCCTGCTCCGCGTACCGGAAGATCTGCATGGCGTGGGTCGGTGGCGCCCAGTGCGGGATGGTGTCGACCTCGACGTTCCACAGCCGGGCCAGCTCGGCGATGTGCTCCTCGTTGGCCCAGTTGCGCAGGCCGGGCAGGTCGCCGTCGGCGCCGCACTCGCGGTTGTTCTGCGCGGTGGGCTGCCCGTTCATCTGGTAGAGCCCGGCGCCGGGCCGGCCGATCATGCCGCGGATCAGGTGCAGGTTGTTCACCTGGCAGGACGCCGCGGTGGCCTGGTTGGACTGGTAGAAGCCCTGGAGCACGGTGGAGAGCAGCCGCTCCGAGTGCCCCAGCAGCTCGGCGGCGCGCTCGACGTCGGCGGCGCGCAGGTCACAGATCTCGGCGACCTTGGCGACCGGGTAGGCCTCGACCACCTCGCAGAGCTCGTCGAAGCCGAGCGTGTGCGCCTCGACGTAGTCCTTGTCGTACCAGCCCCGGTGGATCAGCTCGCGGAGCAGGCCGTTGAGCAGCGCCTGGTTGGTGCCGTTGCGCAGCGCCAGGTGCACGTCGGCCTCCCGGGCCACCGGCGTGGCGCGCGGGTCGACGGCGAGCATGGCCGGCGGGTTGGGCCCGCGCCGGCGGTCCAGCATCCGCATCCACAGCACGGTCTGGGTCTCCGCGACGTTGTGCCCCCAGAGCGCGATCGCGTCGCAGTGGTCCACGTCGGTGTACGACCCGGGCTGCCCGTCGGTGCCGAAGGACGCCTTGAGCGCCGCCGCGGCGGTGGCGGTGCAGAGCCGGGTGTTGCCGTCCATGTGCGGGGTGCCCAGCCCGGCCTTACCGATCACGCCGAGCGTGTAGTACTCCTCCAGGAAGAGCTGCCCGCTGGTGTAGAAGCCGAAGTGGCCCCAGCCGCCCGGGCCGTCCAGCAGCTCCTTCGAGCGGGCGACGATCCGGCCCATGGCGGTGTCCCAGTCGGTCTCGACCAGCCGGTCCCCCTCCCGGACCAGCGGCCGGCGCAGCCGGTCCGGGCTGTGGTTGGCCTGCCAGCCGTAGAGGTCCTTCGGGTCGACCCGGCCGTGGTTGATCCGGTCCCCGGCCCGGCCGCGGACCCCGACGATCCGGTCGTCGACCACGGCGATGTCCATGGCGTCACCGTTGGAGTGCAGGATCGAGGCGCTCGGCACCCAGCGCTCGACGTCGGTCTCGGTGTGCCCGTCGGCGAGGAAGGTGTCCACCCGCACCGGCCAGCGCTCCCCCGGCCCGTACGGGGTGCGCGGCCCCCAGGGGTCGGCGATCCGGTCCACCATCGCTCATCCCTCCTTCGGCGCCGCCCAGAGCGGCATCAGCCGGCCGGTCGCCCGGTTGAACAGCAGGTCCACCGCGGTCACCAGCAGCACGGCGGCGAACGCCACGACGAGCTGGCCCGGGGTGTGCAGCAGCCCGAGGCTCACGATCAGTGTGGTCGCGCCGGCCGGCGGGTGCGCGGCCTTCAGCAGCACCAGCACGGCGGCGGTCACCGCGAGCGAGCCGGCCGCCGCCACGATCCGCGCCCCGGACACGCCCTCCTGGAGCGCGGGCCGGTGGTCGGCGAGGCCCGTGGCCACCAGGAACGCGTACCCGGCGAGCAGCGCCACCAGGTGCCCGATGACGGTGTTGCGGGGCGAGGACTCCGGCCGGCCGGGCTGCTCGACGTGCAGCATGATCGCCGGCCCGAGGCTGGGGAACAGCCACGGCTGCCGGGTCAGCAGGGCGACCGCGCCGGCCACCACCACGGCGACCGCGCTGCCGGCGAAGGCCCGCGCGGCGGGCCGGGACGGCGTCTCCTCGATCTCGGGGGGCATGTGGCTGCTGTACCCCGCCCCGGCGTTTCGAATCGACGCACGTCCCGGTGATCCGGGCCCGGTCAGGCCGCCTGCGGGTGCAGCACGGCCCGCAGGCAGCCCTCCTCCTTCTTCTGGAAGAGCTCGTAGCCCCGGACGCCCTGCTCCAGCGACATCGGATGGGTGGCCAGGTAGCCCGGATCGATCTCACCGATCGCGATCCGGTCCAGCAGCATCGGGATGTAGCGCTGGGCGTGCATCTGCCCCATCCGCAGCACCAGCGCCTTGTTCATGGCCGCGCCGAGCGGGAACTTGTCCACCAGCCCGCCGTACACCCCGACGATGCTCACCGTGCCGCCCTTGCGGCACGCCATGATCGCCTGCCGGACCGAGGTCGGCCGGTCGGTCTGCAGCCGGGCCGTCTGCTTCGCCTTGTCGTACGCGTAGGTCGGCCCGACGTCGTGCGACTCCATGCCGACCGCCTCGATGCAGGCGTCCGGCCCGCGCCCGGCGGTCAGCTCGCGCAGGGCCTCCAGCACGTCGGTCTCCGCGTAGTTGATCGTTTCCACGCCGAGTCGCTGGGCGGCGGTGGCCAGCCGTTCCGGCAGCCGGTCGATGACGATCACCCGCTCGGCGCCGAGGATCTGCGCGGACCGGGCGGCCATCTGCCCCACGCCGCCGGCACCCCAGACGGCGACCACCTCGCCGCCCTTCAGGCCGCAGAAGTCGGCAGCCATCCAGCCCGTCGGCATGGCGTCGGCGGCGAACACCACCGAGTCGTCCGGCACCCCGTCGGGCACGGTGAACGCGCCGACGTCGCCGAAGGGCACCCGGATGTACTCGGCGTGGCTGCCGGAGAAACCACCGGCCGCGTGCGAGTAGCCGAGGATGCCGGCCGGCGAGTGGCCCCAGAGCTTCTCGGTGAAGACCGGCTGCGGGTTGGAGTTGTCGCAGAGCGAGTACTGCTCGGTGCGGCAGTACCAGCAGCCGCCGCAGGCCACCACGGAGCCGACCACCACCCGGTCACCGACCCTGATCCGCTGCACGTCGGGGCCGGTCTCCACCACCTCGCCCATGAACTCGTGGCCGAGGATGTCCCCCTCCCGCATCGCGGGCAGGTACCCGTTGATCAGGTGCAGGTCGGAGCCACAGACGCTGCTGGCCCGTACCTTCACGATGATGTCGCCGCCCGACCGGATGGTCGGCTCCGGCACGTCGCGCACGGCCAGCCGGCCGACGCCCTCCCAGCACAGCGCCCTCACGGCCGGCCTCCCACCATCAGCTTCTCCCGGACCCGGTCGGTGGCCTGCTCCTGCTTCGGGCTACGGCCCGACGGGTCGTGCCGGGTGTCCAGCACCTGGCCGGTCTCGATCAGCGACTTGATCCGGCGCAGGGCGCTGCGCAGCCCCAGGTCCGGGTCGTCCCCGCCGGACAGGCCGAGCGCCCGGCGGATCGGGCCGGACCGCCAGCGCAGCTCGGCGCGGATCTCGGTGCCCCGGTCCTGCGGCGCGGGCACCAGCTCGACCCGCCCCTGCTGGGCCACCGGTCCCTCGGTGACCCGCCAGCTCAGCCGGCCCGGGCCGTCGACGGTGATCTCGGCCCGCCACTCGGTGCCGCCGCCGGCCGGATCGCTCGCCACGCAGCGCCACCGGCTGTCGTCGATCTGCTCCAGGGTCGCCCACTCGCCGAGCCCCCGGTCCAGCCGTTCCCGGTCGGTCCAGAAGCCGATCACCGCCTCCATCGGCCGGTCCACGGTGATTCCCCGGTGGACGACGTACCAGCCGTCCGCCCGGTCGGGTTGGTGCCGGCGCCGTCGCCGAGCCACCACCCGGCCGACCCCGAGCGCGGTCAACCCGGCGGCGCCGGCCAGCGTCCACCTCGTCGTGTTGCTGCTCATCACGTCTCCTCCACCGGGGCGCCTCGGACCGCCCACATCCCGGAGCGCTACCCGGCCGGGGGGCGTCGAAACGGTGAAACGGTTTGATCACCGAAATTTCGGGCACGCTGCCGGCCACCCTGCCAGACCGGAGAGGGGCGCGCGTGGCCTTTGACCTCGACGAGTACGGCCGGCCGGTGCCGGCCGCCGTCCACGACGCGGCGTTCGTCCACCTCGACCCCGGCGCGGCCGCCGCGCCGGGCCGGCTCCCGGTGGCGTACGTCCTGCCGCTGAGCGGGACCGGCGGCGCCGGCCTCACCGACCTGACCGGGTACCTGCGCGAGTTGAGCCGGTGGGTGGACGTGATCGTGGTCGACGGGTCACCGCCGGACCTGTTCGCCCGGCACGCCGCCGCCTGGCGGGGCCTGGCCCGGCACGTCCGGCCCGATCCCGCGCTGCGCGGGTGCAACGGCACCGCGCTCGGCGTGCTGACCGGGGTCGCGCTGGCCCGCCACGAGCACGTGGTGGTCGCCGACGACGACATCCGGTACGACCTCGCGGGGCTGCGCGCCGTGCACGGGCTGCTCGACCGGGTGGACCTGGTCCGGCCGCAGCCCCACTTCGACCCGCTGCCCTGGCCCGCCTGGTGGGACACCGGCCGGACGCTGCTGCACCGGGCGCTCGGCGGGGACCGGCCGGGCACCCTCGCGGTGCGCCGGAGCACCTTCCTGGCCATGGGCGGCTACGACCCGGACGTGCTCGCCGGGAACCTGGAGCTGGTCCGGACGGTCCGCGCGTACGGCGGCGCGACGGCGACGCCCGCCTGGCTGTACGTGCGGCGGCTCCCGCCGGGCGCCGCGCGGTTCCGCCGGCAACGGGTCCGGCACGCGTACGACGACCTGGCCCGGCCGGGATGGCTGCTCGCCGCGCTGGCGGTGCTGCCGGGCGCGGCGGCCGCGCTCGCCGCCCGCCGGCCGGGGCTGCTGCTGCGGGCGGGGGTGGCGACGGTGGCCCTGGCCGAGCTGGGCCGGCGCCGGGCCGGCGGCACCCGGGTCTTCCCGGCGCACACCGCGCTGGCGGCGCCGGTCTGGCTGCTGGAACGCGGGGTCTGCGCCTGGCTCGCCGTGGGCCGGCGGCTGCGCGGCGCGGAGGCCCGGCCGGTCGCGCACTCCACCCGCGCGCTGCGCCAGCGGCTCACCGAGCGTCGCCCGGACGAGCTGGTGCTCTGGGTGGAGACCGGCGCCGTGCCGGCCCCGGTCCGGGCGGACCGGTCAACGCGCTGAACCGGCCACCCGTACGCGACAGCTCGCGGCCACGTCCCGGCGTGCTGCCGGGTGTGGCCGCGAGCTGCGGCGTACGGGTGTCGTGGTCAGTACCGCACCTGGTCGCGGGACTGCTGCGCGGTGTCCTTGACGTCCTGCGCGGCGGACTTCGTGTCGTCCTTGACGGCGTGCACGGCGTCCTGCGCGGTGGCCTTCACCGACTCGGTGGCCTGCTGCGCCGGCTCGCGCAGCTCCTCCTTCAGCTCGCTGGCGACCTCGGTCAGCTTCTCCTTGACCACGCCGCCGTGCTCGGTCGCCTTCTCCTTGACCTGCGCGGCGACCTGCTGCTCGCGGCGGGTGGCCGGGATCAGCGAGGAGACCAGCATGCCGACGCCGAAGGCGATCACGCCGGCGGCGATCGGGTTGCCCTCGGACTTCTCCCGCAGCACCTGCGGCGCCCGCTGGGCGGCGTCGCCGACGGTCGAGGCGGCGGCGTGCGCCTTGTCGCCGACCGTGGAGGCGGCCGAGGAGGCGTGGTCGCCCACCGAGTGGGCGGCGTGGCCGGTGCTGTGGCCGAGGTCCGAAGCGGTTCCCATCACCTTGTCCTTCACGTTCGTCAGCGCGCTGCGGACGCGCTGCTTGCGGTCGTCGACGATCCGGCTCGGGCTGACCTTGTACGCCAGGGCGTCCACGTCCGAGCTCAGGTTGCTGCGAGTGGCTTCGATCTCCCGGCGGATCTGGTCGGGGTCGGTGCTCATCGGGTGACTCCCTCCGGGTGCGGCTTGAGCGCGTCGGGGATGCGCTGCACGCTGTCGTTGGTCTGCTTGAGGCCACGGATCCGCTCGGCGTTCTTCTTCGCCATCGAGTAGAGGACCCCGGCGATCACGGCCCAGATCACGGCCACGATCAGCGCGGCCAGGCCCGAATCCATCACGTTGTCCAGGAACTGCCACAGCGCGATGGACACGAACAGCGCCACCATGTAGCCGCCGAAGCCGGCGCCGCCGAAGAGGCCGGCGGCCTTGCCCGCCTTCTTCCCCTCCTGGCGGATCTCGGCCTTGGCCAGCTCGACCTCCTGGCGCATCAGCGTGGAGAGGTCGGTGGTGACCTGGCGCATCAGCTCACCGAGAGAGCTGCCCCGGACCTCGTCCGCGCTGTGCGGGGCGCCCGCCGCCTGATAACCGGAGTCCAGTCCGGACCCCTGCGTCGGCATGCTCATGCCGTCGCCTCCCTTCTGCCGGTCCGGCCGGTCACGGACGGTTCACGCCGCTCGACGGCACGCCCGGCAGCGGGTCGGTCCGGCTCGGCGGGGGCAGCGGCTGGCCGGTGCCGCCCTCCGGGTCGGCCCAGGTGTTCGGGGCGCCGCCGGCCGGGTAGGTCGCGCCCGGCGCGGAGTAGCCCGGGTCCGGCTCGGCGTACGTGCCGGGGGTCGGGTCGAGGTAGCCGCCCGGCGGCACCTGCTCCGGCACGGCCCGCGAGGTCGGGATGACCGCGGTCTGGTCCGGGTCGTACGACGGCCGGACACCGTCGCCACCGTCGCCGATCGCTGCGATGTTCTTGGTCAGCCGGCCGGCGACCACGCCGAGCAGGGCGGCGCCGAGCAGGAAGGTGCCCGGGTTGCGGCGGGCGTAGGTCTTCACCTCGTTGAGCAGGTCGCCCGGCTCGCGCTGCTCCAGCCAGCCGGCCACGCCGTGCACCCGGTCGGCGGCCTGGTGGGCCAGTTCGGTGACCGGGCCGGCGCTGCCGCCGTTCTGCGCCATCGAGCGCATCTCCTCGGCCAGCGACCGCAGCCCGCTCGCCGCGCGCTGCTGCTGCTGGCTGGTCTGGGCCGTGACCTGGCTCCGGGCCTCGCCGTAGAGGTTGCGGGCCTGGCGCTTGGCCTCGCCGACGACCTCCTGGCCCTGCTCCTTGGCGGTCTGGGCGACCGCGCCGCCCGCGTTGGCGGCCTCGTTGCCGACCTGGCGGGCCTGGTCACGGACCCCGCCGCCGTTGGTCGACTCGTACGTGCCGGACGTGGATGAGAGATCGTAGGTCATGATGTCCCTTCCGCTCGCTATTCGTAGCGGTTGTGCTCGGGGGATCACGCCGACGTTGCTGTCGGCGTGTCGAATTCCCTACCCCCGGTTGCCGGGTCCATGCCTGATTCGTCATTTCTCTGCGGAAGCGGCCCGCGCCGGTCACACAATGGAGGGTCTGCCCGCCCGGGCGGCGGTGGGCTCCACGGAGGTGACAGCGATGGCACGTGGCGTGCGCGGACGCGCCGGGGCCCGGCCCCGGCCGACGATCCAGAAGGTCGCCCTCGCCGTGGCCGCCGTCTTCGTGCTGCTCGGAGTGCTCGGCTTCGTCCCCGGCTTCACCACCCACTACGGCGATCTGCGGTTCGCCGGCCACCACTCGGAGGCCAAGCTCATCGGCCTGTTCCAGGTGTCGATCCTGCACAACCTGCTGCACCTGCTCTTCGGTCTGGTCGGCCTGGTGCTGGCCCGCCGGATCGCCGGGGCGCGGCTGTTCCTGGCCGGCGGCGGCGCGGCCTACCTGGGCCTCTGGCTGTACGGCTTCGGCATCGACCTGGAGACCGCGGCCAACTTCTTCCCGTTGAACGACGCCGACAACTGGCTGCATCTCTTCCTCGGCTTCGGCATGCTCGCGCTGGGCCTGCTGCTCAACAACGAGGTGGGCACCGGCGGCCGGCCGGACAGCCCCCTCGACCGGCCCTGACCAGCACCGTCACCCGTTCGGGCGCATCGCCCACGCCACACCGGGACCGCGTTTGCCCGATCGCCGCCGGGGGCACGAAGACCACCACGGGGAGTCACCCCGGCGGGACGAGGAGGTCCGGCGATGCCACGGTGGTTGCGGGAGAACGCGCTCACGGTCGCCATGCTCGGCGCGTTCGTGGTCTTCCTGGTGTTGCAGAGCGTGTTCGGCTGGCAGGTGCACAACGAGGAGCTGGCCGAGTACGGCGCCGCGCCGCTGAGCTGGTGGGCGTACCTCGGCACCGGACACTTCGCCGAGGCGGTCTTCGAGAACTGGGAGTCCGAGTTCCTCCAGATGGGCGGCTACGTGCTGCTCACCGCGTACCTGGTGCAGAAGGGCTCGGCCGAGTCGAAGCCGGAGGGGCAGACGGACCGGCCCGAGGACGACCCGCGGCACGGCACCCCGGACTCCCCCTGGCCGGTGCGCGCCGGCGGCCTGCCGCTGGTGATCTACCGGAACAGCCTCTCCATCGCGCTGTTCATGATCTTCGCGGGCTCGTTCCTCGGGCACCTGCTGGGCGGCGTGGCCGACTACAACGAGGAGCAGGCGTTGCAGAGCGGGGCCGCGCCGATCAGCGCCTTGCAGTTCCTCGGGACCAGCGACTTCTGGTTCCAGTCGATGCAGAACTGGCAGAGCGAGTTCCTCGCCGTGGGCGTGCTCATCCTGCTGAGCATCGTGCTGCGCCAGCACGCCAGCCCCGAGTCCAAGCCGGTCACCGCGGCGCACGCCGAGACCGGCGCCTGAGGACGGCTCAGGCGGCGACCGGCAGCCGCTTCGCGAAGCACACGCTGTACGGGTTGTCGACGTACTCGCCGTACACCGGGACGGGCTGGTAGCCGCAGGTCCGGTAGAGGCCGATGGCGGCCGGGAGGTAGGTGCCGGTCTCCAGGCAGACGGTGGTGTGTCCCTGCCGGAAGGCCAACTCCTCCAGGGCGGCCAGCAACTGCCGGGCGATCCCCCGCCCCCGGTACGCCGGCCGGACGTACATCCGCTTCAGCTCGCCGGTGCCGGCGTCGAGGGCCTGGAGGCCGCCGCAGGCGACCGCCCGACCGCCCTCGACCACCGCCAGGTAGCGGATGTCGTCGTGGGTGATCGTCGCCTGCCCGTCCAGGCCGCCGTCGGCCTCGCGCAGCTCGCGCTGCTGGGCGGCGACCAAGGCGGCGATCTCGGGATCGGTCGCGGGACGGGATTCGATCAGCATCCCGCCACGGTAGGTCGCCCGGATTTCACGGAGGTTTCCGGCCAACGTCCCGAACACGGACGGAGCGGAACTACTCCCAGTCCTCGTCGTCGGCGTCGTCCTGCGGGGCGGCGGCCTCCACCTCGTCCGCCGGGCGCACCCGGCGCGCCTTGCGGGCGGCCAGCCGCTCGGCGGCGGAGGCGCGGGTCGACTTGTCCTCCAGCCGGACGTCGGTGCCCCGGTTGCCCGGGACGAAGTCGACGCCGGCGTAGAGGGTGGGCTGCCAGTCGAACTCCCGGTCGCCGATCCGGACCAGGTCGCCCGCCTGGGCGCCGGCCTTGGCCAGCTTCTCCTCCACACCGAGGCGGGCCAGCCGGTCGGCCAGGTAGCCCACCGCCTCGTCGTTGTCGAAGTTCGTCTGCTTGACCCAGCGCTCCGGACGGTTGCCCCGGACGGTGAAGGAGCCGTCCTCCTCCGCCTCGATGGTGAAGCCGGCGTCGTCGACCGCCTTGGGGCGGAGCACGATCCGGGTCGGTTCGGCCGGCGGCGCGGCCCGGCGGGACTGGTCGACCAGTTCGGCCATCGCGTACGTCAGCTCCCGCAGCCCCTCCCGGGTGGCGGTGGAGACGTCGAACACCCGGAAGCCGCGGGCCTCCAGGTCGGGCCGGACGATGTCGGCGAGGTCCCGCCCGTCCGGCACGTCGATCTTGTTGAGCGCGACCAGGCGGGGGCGGTCCGTCAGGCCGCCGTACTGGGTCAGCTCGGACTCGATGGCGTCGATGTCGGCGAGCGGGTCCCGGCCCGGCTCCAGCGTCGCCGTGTCGACCACGTGCACCAGCACGGCGCAGCGCTCGACGTGGCGGAGGAACTCCAGGCCCAGCCCCTTGCCGGTGGCCGCGCCCGGGATGAGCCCCGGCACGTCGGCGACGGTGAAGGTGTGGTTGTCCACCCGGACGACGCCCAGGTTGGGCACCAGCGTGGTGAACGGGTAGTCGGCGATCTTCGGCTTGGCGGCGGAGATCACCGAGATCAGCGAGGACTTGCCGGCGGAGGGGAAGCCCACCAGGCCGACGTCGGCGACGCTCTTCAGCTCCAGCACCACGTCGAGCCGGTCGCCGGGCTCGCCCAGCTCGGCGAAGCCGGGAGCCTTGCGCCGGGCGTTCGCCAGCGAGGCGTTGCCCCGGCCGCCGCGCCCGCCCCGGGCCGCCTCGAAGGTGGTGCCCACGCCGACCAGGTCGGCCAGCACCTCGCCGTCGAGGGTCTGCACCACGGTGCCGTTCGGCACCTTGATGATCAGGTCGTGGCCGTTGGCCCCGTCCCGGTTCGAGCCGGCCCCGCCCTTGCCGTTCTCGGCCTTCATGTGCGGCCGGAAGTGGAAGTCGAGCAGCGTGGTCACCTGCGGGTCGACGACCAGCGAGACGCTGCCGCCGTGCCCGCCGTTGCCGCCGTCGGGGCCGCCGAACGGCTTGAACTTCTCCCGGTGGATGGAGACACAGCCGTGCCCGCCGTCGCCGGCCTGCATGTGCAGGACGACCCGGTCAACGAACGTCGTCACGACGCAATCCTCCCAGCGGGGCACGCCCCCGCACCTGAAAAAGCGAAGCGGGCCGGGACACGAGGTCCACGGCCCGCAACGCCTGCGAATTACTGCTGCGGCACGATGCTGACGGTCTTGCGACCGCGCTTGGTGCCGAACTGGACCGAGCCGGCGGCCAGCGCGAACAGCGTGTCGTCGCCGCCACGGCCGACCAGGTCACCGGGGTGGAACTTGGTGCCACGCTGACGGATGAGGATCTCACCCGCGCTGACGACCTGACCACCGAAGCGCTTCACGCCGAGCCGCTGGGCCGCGGAATCGCGACCGTTACGCGAGCTGGACGCACCCTTTTTGTGAGCCATTGGAGGACGACCTACTTCCCGCTGGAGATGCCGGTCACCTTGACCTGGGTCAGCGGCTGGCGGTGACCCTGGCGCTTGTGGTAGCCGGTCTTGTTCTTGAACTTGTGGATCCGGATCTTCGGGCCCTTGGTGTGCGCGGCGATCTCGCCGGACACCGCGACCTTGGCAAGCTTCGCCGCGTCGGTCACCAGGTCGTCACCGTCGACGAGGAGCACCGCGGTGAGCTTCACCGCGTCGCCGGGGGCACCGGCGAGCTTCTCGACCTCGATCACGTCGCCCTCGGCGACCTTGTACTGCTTGCCGCCGGTCTTGACGATCGCGTACATCGGAGGCGGACTCCCTGTCGTTGAGGCTGCTGGCGTCTTTACCCACCGTTACCGGTCGGTCGTTCCCACGGCGTCTCGCCGGGAGCCGTGACACCGGCGGCGCGGGCACGCGGGAACTCGGCACACCAAAGTGCGCCGCAGGCAAGCGTACGCCATACCCGGCCCGCCGCCCAAACCGGGCCGCCGGTTCAGCGCCGGCAGAGGTCGTCGAGGCGCTGCTGGGGGCCGGTCGAACTCCGTCTCGTCGATCGGCCTGCACGTCGGTGCCGAGCCCGCCCACCTCGGTGGCGAGGTCCGCCAGCGTGGCGCATGTCTCCTCCCCCGGGCCAACCGTCCCGGCCGGGGTCGCCGGAGACGACAGGGCCCCGGTCCCCGGGCTTGTTACCGGGGACCGGGGCCCTGCCAAACGTCGTGCAGGTCAGCGGCTCACGGCCGGGTACGCCGCCGGGCGCCGCCGCGCCGGGACCGCCGCCGGGCGGTGCCGGTCTCGGCGCCCTCCTCGGCCTCCCCGTCGCCGATCGCGTCCGGGTCGTCCGCGGCGGCCAGGCGGGCCGAGTCGCCCTCCTGGCTGTCCGCGACCGCCGGGGCGGCCGCCGTCTGGGTCTCGAACCGGGACAGGTCGTAGCCCTGGGTGTCGTAGTAGTCCTCGTCCCGGCTGTCGACCACCTCGGCGACGGCCTTCTCCGGCGCCGCCGGGGTGGGCTGCTCCGCGGCCTCCGCGGCGGGCTTCTCCGCCGCGGCCTTGCGGCCCCGGCGCCGGCCCTTCTCCTCGGTGGCCGGGGTGGTGACGGCCGACGCGACCGCCTTGACCTTCTCCCCCGCCCCGCCGCGCGGCTTCTCCGGCACCGGCTCGGTGTGGATGATGACGCCCCGGCCCTTGCAGCACTCGCAGGTCTCGCTGAACGCCTCCAGGAGGCCCGCGCCGATCCGCTTGCGGGTCATCTGCACCAGGCCGAGCGAGGTGATCTCGGTGACCTGGTGCTTGGTGCGGTCCCGGCCCAGGCACTCGGTGAGCCGGCGCAGCACCAGCTCCCGGTTCGACTCCAGCACCATGTCGATGAAGTCGATCACCACGATGCCGCCGAGGTCGCGCAGCCGGAGCTGGCGCACGATCTCCTCGGCCGCCTCCAGGTTGTTCCGGGTGACCGTCTCCTCCAGGTTGCCCCCGGAGCCGGTGTACTTGCCGGTGTTGACGTCGATGACGGTCATCGCCTCGGTCCGGTCGATCACCAGCGAGCCGCCCGAGGGGAGGAAGACCTTCCGGTCCAGCCCCTTCAGGATCTGCTCGTCGATCCGGTACTCGGCGAAGACGTCGGTGGTGCCGGCGTGCCGGCGCAGCCGCGCCACCAGGTCCGGTGAGACGTGCGACAGGTAGGACTCGACCAGGTCGTACGCGGGCTCGCCCTCGATGACCAGCTCGCGGAAGTCCTCGTTGAACAGGTCCCGGACCACCCGGATGACCAGGTCGGGCTCCTCGTAGAGCAGCACCGGGGCGCCGCCCTCGGCCGCCTTGGCCTGGATCTCCTCCCACTGCGCCTGGAGCCGCTTGACGTCCCGGGCCAGCTCGTCCTCGCTGGCGCCCTCGGCGGCGGTCCGGACGATCACGCCGGCACCGTCCGGCACCAGCTTCTTGAGGATGTCCCGCAGGCGCTTGCGCTCGGTGTCCGGCAGCTTGCGGCTGATGCCGGAGGCGTTGCCGTGCGGCACGTAGACCAGGTGCCGGCCGGAGAGCGCGATGTGGCTGGTCAGCCGGGCGCCCTTGTGCCCGATCGGGTCCTTGGTGACCTGCACCAGCACCGAGTCGCCGGACCTGAGCGCCTGCTCGATCGAGCGGGCCCGGCCCTCCAGGCCGGTGGTGTCCCAGTTGACCTCGCCGGCGTAGAGCACGGCGTTGCGGCCGCGCCCGATGTCGACGAAGGCCGCCTCCATGCTGGGCAGGACGTTCTGCACCTTGCCCAGGTAGACGTTGCCGGCCATGGTGCCGGACGAGTTGCGGGTCACGTAGTGCTCGACCAGCACGCCGTCCTCGAGGACGGCGATCTGGGTCCGGTCGCCCCGCTGGCGGACGGCCATCACCCGGTCGACCGCCTCCCGGCGGGCCAGGAACTCCGACTCGCTGAGGATCGGCGGGCGGGTACGCCGCTGCTCGCGGCCGTCCCGGCGGCGCTGCCGCTTGGCCTCCAGCCGGGTCGAGCCGGAGACGCCCTGCACCTCGTCGACGGCCTTGCGCGGCTCGCGGATCTTGACGACGGTGGGCACGCCGTCCTCGGCGGCGGTCTCCGCCTCGCCCGCGCCCCGGCGGCGGCGCCGACGGCGACGACGGGTCATCCCCTCGCCCTCGGCCTCCTCCTCGTCCTCGGCCTCCTCGGCCTCGGCTTCCGCGGCCTCGGCCCGGACGGCCTCCTCGGCCTCCTCGTCCTCGGCCTCCTCGACGCCCCGACCGCGGCCCCGGCCCCGGCGGCCACGACGCCGACGGCGGCGGATGGCCGCCTCGTCCTCGTCCTCCTCCGCCTCGGCGATCTCCTCGGCCTCGACGGTCGGCTCCTCCTCGACCTCGACCTCGACCTCGACCGGCTCGGCCTCGCGACGGCCGCGCCGGCGACGCCGGCCGGTCTCCGCCGGCTCCTCGACCGGCTCCTCGGCGACCGGGTAGGTGACCCGGACGACCGGGGCCTCCTCGGGCTGGGGCGGCATGAACAGGACGGTCGGCGCGGAGAGCGCGGCCCGGCGCCGGCGGGTGGTCGGCGCGGGCTCCTCGGCCGGCTCCTCGGCGGGGCCCGGCACGGCGGCGCCCGGCGCCGCCTCGCCGGTCCGGTCCTCCGGACCGGCGGCGCGGGCCAGGCCGGCCTGGTCGGCGCCCCGGTCGCCCGGGCTCGGCTCCTCCTCGGCGTCCTCCCCGACCGCGTCCTCGTCCTCGTCCTCGTCCTCGCCCTCGGCGGGCGCCGCGGGCTCCGGGGCGGCGGGCGGCTCGGCGTCGGCCTGCGGCGCGGCGACCGCGTGGGGCTCGACCGCCGGCCCGGCGGCCTCGGCGGGTGCCTCGGCCGGCGCCTCATCGGCGGCGGCCTCGACCGGCGGGGTGATCTTGCGACGGCGGGTGCGGGTCACCTTGACCGGCGGCACCACCTCGTCGGAGGCGGCCTCCGCCCCGGCCGCGGCGACCGGCTCCTCGACCGCCTTGGCGGGGGTCGCCTTGCGCCGCCGCCGGGTCTTGGGCGCGGCCTCCAGTTCCCCGGCGATCGGGGCGAACACCTCGGCCTGCGGCGCCTCGCCGCTGCCGGCCGCCCCGGTCGACGCCTCGACCGGCGCGTCGGTCTGCTCCGGCTGGTTGAGCGGCGCGGCCTTGCGGCGGCTGGCCCGCTTGCGGGCCGGCGGCTTGGTCTCGGCGGCGCTGTCGGTGCTGCTGGTGGCGGTTGCCTCGGCCGGCTCCGCGCCGGTCCGTTCGCCGCCCTCGGGCTCGTTCTCGAGCATGGACGTTCTCCAGTTCTGGCTGCCCCGGGCGCGGGTGAGCGCTGCCACGCAGGGTCGCCGCAAAAGGTGTTTCCGCCGGGCGCGCAGGTGCGCGACCGCCGAAGTCTGCCTGCCAGAACGCTGACCGTCGGTCAGCGTTCTCCGATGGCTGCCCCGTCGCGATCCGCGTCCAACGGATCGACGATCTCGCCCTGCGCGGTCAGCGTGCCCTGCGCCAGCCGGATCACCTTCGGGGAGACCGGCGGCTCCAGGTCGGCCACCACGCGGAGGCCGGAAAGGACGTCATCGGGTCGCACGGACGGGGTGACCTGCCGCACGACCAGTTCGAGTATCGCACACGGTACGGCCGTCGCCCCGGAAGGCGTCTCGGACGGCGGCAGCGTATCGATGGCGATGACGGCGGCGCGGGCGTCGAAGGTGCGCCGCCCCTGCTTGGTCATCCGCTCGACCTGGATCTCCTCGGCGGCGGTGAACGCGCTCACCGCCCGCTCCAGCACGGCCGGGTCGACCTCGGGCAGCTCGATCCGCCAGCGGGACGCCTCGATCCGGTCGGCCAGGCTGCCGCCGGTGGCCTCCACCGCGTCCAGCACGTCCAGCCCGGGTGACAGGGCGGCGTCCAGGGCCGACCGCAGCTGCGCCGGGTCGACCGGCTCGCGCAGGCCGATCTCCAGGTACTCCGCCTCGCTGGCCACGCCGGTCGGCGCCGCGGAGGCGTACGAGATCTTCGGGTGCGGGGTGAAACCCTGGGAGAAGGCGATCGGTACGCCGGCCCGGCGCAGCGCGCGCTCGAAGGCCCGGGCGAAGTCCCGGTGCGAGGTGAACCGCAGCGGTCCACGCTTGGCGTACCGGATCCGGACCCGCTGGACGACCGGCGCCTGGCCGCCCTCGGGTTGAGGCTTTCTGGCGATCGTGAGCTCCTCGGATGTGCCTGCGTGTCCGTCCCATCCTGGCGCAGCGGCCGGCACGGCCCGCAGCCGGGGCGGCGGGAGCGGCCGGACGAACCAGCCGGAACCGGTCAGCCAGGAGGTTCCCGCCCGGTCCGGACACGGCGGTGGCCGGCCGGTGACGCGCAGGTCACCCGGCCGGCCACCACGGTTCAGGGCCGGTTCCCGCCCGGTGGCGGGTACGTCCCCGGCGGCGGCGGAACGTGACCGGGCGGCGGAGCGTACGGGCTGGTGCCCGGCGGGGCGTGGCCGCCCGGAGCGCCCGGCGGGGCGTGGTAGCCGGCCGGGACCGGTGGAATGCCGTAACCGCCCCCCTGACCGAGGAGTTCGTCCGGGACCTCGGCCGTCCGGGCCGCCTCGCGGCGGTAGCGGCGCCGGTTCCAGATCAGGAACACCACCAGCGCCACCAGCACCAGCAGCGCCACCGCGATGCCGATGCCGATGATCATGACCTGCTGGTCGGTGGGGCCACCCCGGTCGCCGTAGTCCGTCACGTCGAAGTCGTCGTCCTCGGCGGCCTGCGGCGGGGCCGGGCTGGCCGCGGCCCCTTCGAGCAGCGGGTTCGTGGAGACCCCCGGCACCTTGGCGGTCAGCGCCGCCACCGGGTCGACGCGGCCGAAGCCGTACTGCGGGTCGCGGCCGGGCGGGCCGGCGTCCCGGGCGGTGCGGATGATCCGGTTGATCACGTCGGGCGCGGAGAGGTCCGGGTACTTCGCGCGGATCAGCGCCGCGATGCCGGAGACGATCGCGGTGGCGTCCGAGGTGCCGTCGCCCCAGCCGTAGCCGTGATCCGGACCGGCGTTGTAGATGCCGTCGGCGGGGGCGGCCACCACGGCCTCGGGGCCCTGCGTGGAGCCGGACCAGAAGCGCCCGCCCCTGGTGGTGCCGGTCACCGCGATGACCCCCGGGACGTTGGCCGGGTTGATCACCTCGCTGTGCCCCTTGGCGGTGTTGCCCGCGCCGGCCACCACGACCACGTCCCGCTCCAGGGCGTACCTGATCGCGGCCACCTCGTCGTCGGACGCCGCGCCCATGGCGCCGTAGGACAGGTTGACGACCTTGGCACCGCCGTCGACGGCCATCCGGATGCCCTGGGCCGACGCCGCCTCGCTGATCTCCCCCTTGCCCGGCTTCGTCTTGATCGGCAGGATCCGCACGCCGGGCGCGATGCCGGTCACCCCGTCCGGGCCGGCGTTCTTCGCCGCGATGATGCCGGCCATGTGGGTGCCGTGACCCTCGGCGTCGGAGCGTCCGTCGCCGGGCGCGCCGTAGCTGCGGCGGCCGGGGAGCACCTGGCCCGCCAGCTCCGGGTGGGTGGCGTCGACACCGCTGTCCACCACGGCGACGGTCACCCCGCGCCCGGTGGAGAGCCGGTGCACCTGGTCGATCCGCAGCTCGTCCAGGTACCACTGCTCGGCCCGCCGCGGCGCGGCGGCCGCCGGTTGGGCGACCCCCAGCACCATGAGCCCGGCCACCAGGCCGGCCGCGACCGGGCGGAGCGCGCCCACGTGCAACCTCATGCGTCCGTCCTCAGCGCAGGATGCCCGGGGACGCGGCGTCACCGCTGCCCCACGGATCGTCGTCCTCAGTCAACCACGACGAGTGCTCGCTGCCGGAGCCGCCGTGCCCGGCGCCGCCGTGCCCGCCCATCATGCCGCCGCCCATCATCCCGGCGCCGCCGCGCAGGCCACCCGCGCCCGCGCCCGCCGCGTTGCGCAGCGCGCTGGCCGCGCTGGTCATCGGGGGCACCTTGCCGTTGCCGCCACCGACCATGCCGGGGATGCCGCCCATGCCGATCCCGCCGGCCGCGCCGACACCGCCGCCACCGATGCCGCCGGCCGAGCCGAGGCCGGCACCGCCACCACCGAAGCCACCACCCGCGCCGCCGAGCCCCGCGGAGTTGACGCCGCCACCGAGACCGCCGGTGCCGCCGTAGCCGCCGCCGATGGTGCTCGGCCCGCCGGCGCCGGCGAGGCCGCTGCCGTAGTCGTGGTCGCCGGTCCCGGTGCCCGGGTAGCCGGCGCCGGTGGACGGCGGGGTGTAGGTGCCGGCACCGCCACCGGCGCCGCCACCGAAGTCCGGGCCGCCGGTGGTGGCCGGGGGTGTCAACGATCCGCCGCCACCGCCGAAGGAACCTCCGCCGCCGCCCACACCGGTGCTGCCGAGGGAGGGCGCGCCGCCGCCGAAGCCGCCACCCGCGCCACCGCCACCGACGCCGCCACCACCGCCGGGCAGGCCGGACGGCGGCTTGCGGTCGTCGGGGCGGTAGTCGTCGATGCTGCCCTTCGGGTTCGGCACGATCAGCTTGGGCCGCTCGGTCTCCACGGCGGCGGGCAGCGGCGACATCGCCGAGTTGGCCGCCTGCTGGTTGTCCCGGTACCAGTTGTCCAGATGCGACTTGGTGTCCCACCAGCCGCCGCGCTCCTGGTCGGCGGCCTTGCCGTCGACCTTCATGGTCGCCTCGAGGTCGTCGGCCTTGTCCCGGAACGCGCCGTCGGCGTACGAGGCGGGGTTGCTCTGGTAGTCCTTGCGCAGCGCGGCGAGGAAGCCCGAGGCGCTCTCGCCGTCGCGGGCGTCGTCGAGCTCGGTGCCGTTGGGCAGGCTCCACTCGTTCAAGCCGAAGTCGTCCATCAGCGGGACCGGGATGCTCGCCACCGACTTGCGGATGTCACCCTCGATCCGCGACAACGCCCCGCTGACGTTGCTGGCGTGGGTGATGAGGTCCTCGATCTCCTTGCCGATCTCGCCCAGGTGATCGCGGTACGCGTCGCCGCCGCTGCCCTTCCAGCCGCTGAGCAGGCCGGGCAGGCCGCCGCTGTGCGGGCGCTCCTGGCCGGGCGCGATCGGGCCCACGAAGGACCGACCGACGAGCGCGTCGCGCAGGTAGCCCAGCCCGGTGGAGAGGCTGCTCCACCCCACCCCGACCGAGCCGACCGTCTCCGGGTCGGCGGAGAGCGTCACCTCGCGGACGCACCGCTCCCAGGTTCCTCCAGCCATGACCGTCTCCCCCTCAGGCCGTGTACGGGTAGGTGGGCTGCTGGCCCGTCGGCGGCGGCGGGGCGGCGGACTCCAGCATCCGCTCGATCTCCTTGCCGTTGGCGGCGTTGCGGGCCTCGGTGTCGCGGAAGGCCTTGGCGATGTCCTCAGTGCCCTGTTTCAGGGTGGCCAGCTTGGTGGAGAGCGCCTTGAGGTGGGCCTCCATGTTCGCCGTCGACCTCGTCAGCGCCTGCCACTGCATGCGGGCGTCCTCGTACGCGCCGAACGGGGTGCCGTTGGGCACGGTCTGCGCGTTGTTGCTGTCGCCCTTCATCCGCTCCTTGATGCGTTCCATCTCGTAGCCGATGGTGTCGTCGACGTACTGCTTGAGGCGCTCGACGTACTCCGCCGCGGCGTCCAGGTCCTCGACGCTGACGTGCAGATCGCCGGTGTCCGGCGGCCTGATGTCACCCATGCTGCTGCCCTCCCCGCTGCCGGCCCCGGCCGGTCCAATACGGACGCAGCGTATCGAGTGACGGCCAGTCGAGGCACCCCCACCCCGCGTCACGGGACATCGACGGGTGCGGAGTCCCGGAATGTGACGGAGCGCGGGAACCCCGTGGGGATCCCGCGCTCCGGTGTGCGCGTCGGCGTTGTTACTGCTGGGCGCCGGTGGGCAGCTTCAGCCCGTTGACCGGGGTCAACGGCAGCAGCTTCTTGCCGGTCGGGCCGATCTGGATCTCGGTGTCCATGGCCGGGCAGACGCCGCAGTCGAAGCAGGGCGTCCAGCGGCAGTCGTCCTGCTCGTACTCGGCGAGGGAGTCCTGCCAGTCCTGCCAGAGCCAGTCCTTGTCGAGGCCCGAGTCGAGGTGGTCCCAGGGCAGGACCTCCAGCTCGTCGCGCTCCCGGGTGGTGAACCAGTCCAGGTCCACCCCGAAGGACGGCAGCACCTCGGCCGCGGCGTCCACCCAGCGCTGGTAGGAGAAGTGCTCGCTCCAGCCGTCGAACCGGCCGCCGTTCTCCCAGACCTTGCGGATCACCGCGCCGACCCGGCGGTCGCCCCGGGACAGCAGGCCCTCGATCAGCGACGGCTCGCCGTCGTGGTAGCGGAAGCCGATGGCCCGGCCCAGCGAGCGGTCGCTGTTGATGGCCTGCTTGAGCAGCCGCAGCCGGCCGTCGATGACCTCCGGGCGCTCCATGGCGGCCCACTGGAACGGGGTGTGCGGCTTCGGCACGAAGCCACCGATCGAGACGGTGCAGCGGATGTCCTTGGACCCGGTCGCGGCCCGGCCGGCCCGGATGACCTCGTGCGCCATGTCGGCGATCTCGAGGACGTCCTCGTCGGTCTCGGTGGGCAGGCCGCACATGAAGTAGAGCTTCACCTGCCGCCAGCCGTTGGTGTACGCGGTGACCACGGTGCGGATCAGGTCGTCCTTCGACACCATCTTGTTGATGACCTTGCGGATCCGCTCCGACCCGCCCTCGGGGGCGAAGGTCAGGCCGGTGCGCCGGCCGTTGCGGGACAACTCCTGGGCCAGGTCGATGTTGAAGGCGTCCACCCGGGTCGACGGCAGCGAGAGCGAGACGTTGGTGCCCTCGTACTGCTCGGCGAGGCCGGAGCACATGTCGCCGATCTCGGAGTGGTCGGCCGACGACAGCGACAGCAGGCCCACCTCGTGGAAGCCGGAGAACTCCAGCCCCTGCTGCACCATCTGGCCGACCGTGGTGATCGAGCGCTCCCGCACCGGGCGGGTGATCATGCCGGCCTGGCAGAACCGGCAGCCCCGGGTGCAGCCGCGGAAGATCTCCACCGCGTAGCGCTCGTGGACCGTCTCGGCCAGCGGCACGAGGGGCTTCTTCGGGTACGGCCAGGCGTCCAGGTCCATGGTCGTGCGCTTGTGCACCCGGAACGGCACGTCGGGGCGGTTCGGCACGACCCGCTGGATCCGGCCGTCGGGCAGGTAGTCCACGTCGTAGAAGCGCGGCACGTAGATGCTCTCGGTGCGGGCCAGCCGCAGCAGCAGCTCGTCCCGGCCGCCCGGGCAGCCCTCGGCCTTCCAGTCCCGGACGATCGCGGTGATCTCCAGCACCGCCTCCTCGCCGTCGCCGAGCACGGCGGCGTCGACGAAGTCGGCGATCGGCTCCGGATTGAACGCGGCGTGCCCGCCGGCCACGATCACCGGGTCGGCCTCGGTGCGGTCGGCGGCCAGCAGCGGGATGCCGGCCAGGTCGATCGCGGTGAGCAGGTTGGTGTAGCCCAGCTCGGTGGAGAAGGAGACGCCGAACACGTCGAAGTCGCGCACCGCCCGGTGGGCGTCGACGGTGAACTGCGGCACGCCGTGGGCGCGCATCAGCTTCTCCAGGTCCGGCCAGACCGCGTAGGTCCGCTCGGCGAGCACGTCGGGCAGCTCGTTGAGCACCTCGTAGAGGATCTGCACGCCCTGGTTGGGCAGGCCCACCTCGTACGCGTCGGGGTACATCAGCGTCCACCGGACGGTCGCCGCGTCCCAGTCCTTGACCACCGCACCCAGTTCGCCACCGACGTACTGGATGGGCTTGGTCACCTGGGGCAGCAGCGGCTCCAGCCGGGACCACACGGAATTGGCCGCGACCGGGCGCGGCGTCGTCGACGGGGCACTCATGATGCCCAAGGGTACGCGGTG
>NZ_JBSSLX010000009.1:0-60428 GCF_053890995.1 Micromonospora sp. I033
CAGCGCCCCGGCGCCGCCGGCCTACCAGCCGGCCCCGGCGGTCGAGCCGACCGCGGCGGCCCGGCCGGCCCGGGCGGCCGAGGCGCCGATCTTCCGGGAGATGGAG
This sequence comes from Micromonospora sp. I033, assembly GCF_053890995.1. NCBI lineage: Bacteria > Bacillati > Actinomycetota > Actinomycetes > Micromonosporales > Micromonosporaceae > Micromonospora > Micromonospora sp. I033. Next base: position 107 of record NZ_JBSSLX010000009.1, read on the forward strand.
GCGGTCTGGTTCCGCTCGCACGGCGAGGACGAGACCACCATCTTCACCCGCCCCCGGTTCGACGACGAGCCGGCGCCGGCCCCGGCGCAGCCCGCCGCGGCCGCACAGCCCGCCGGCGCGTCGCCGCTGCCGCCGCTGCCGACCCGCACCCCGGGCGCCGGGGCGGCGGGGCTGACCACACCACCGTCCTCCACCCCCCCCGCGGTGCCGTCGCCGCCGCCCGCCCCGGCCGTACCGGCACCGGCACCCACGCCGCCGCCGATCGACCCGGCGGCCTGGCGGACGGCCGCCGACGAGGGGTGGTCGCGGGCCAGCAGGGCCGCGGAGCCCAGCAACGGCGGCACCACCCGTTCCGGCCTGCCCAAGCGGGTGCCGCAGGCCCAGCTCGTGCCCGGTGGCATCGAGCCGAAGGGCAGCCGGGCCAGCGCCCGGCGCACCCCGGACGAAGTACGCGGCCTGCTGTCGGCCTACCACCGCGGTGTGCAGCGGGGTCGGACGGCCGGCGCGGACCTGAACAGCACCTCGACCAAGGAGACGAACCGATGAACAGGCCAGCGGCCATGCAGGACATGGGTTGGCTGCTCACCAACTTCGCCGACAGCGTGGCGGGCATCGCCCACGTGGTGGCGGTGTCCGCGGACGGGCTGCTGCTCGCCTCCTCCCGCGACCTGCCGGGGGACCGGGCCGACCAGCTCGCCGCGATCACCTCCGGCGTGGTGAGCCTGACCGAGGGCGCGGCCCGGATGTTCAGCGCCGGCGGAGTGCTCCAGACCGTCATCGAGATGGACAGCGGATACCTCTTCCTCATGTCCATCAGCGACGGCTCGTCGATGGCCGTGCTGGCCGCGCGGAGCTGCGACGTCGGTCAGGTGGGCTACGAGATGGCGCTGCTGGTGGAACGGGTCGGCCAGGCGCTGGTCCCGCTGCCGAGGGACGCCGTCCGGCCCTGACCGGCCGTCCGGTGACCTGGTGATCCGGAGCCCGTCCGGCTCCGTACGAGGGGAGGTGATCGCGAGATGGAACCACGACGAGATCCGCGTGGCGCGCTGGTGCGACCGTACGCGGTCACCCGTGGCCGCACCGAGCCGTTGCAGGACATCGCGCTCGAAGCGGTGCTGTCGTGCACGCCCACCCAGTCGGCCGAGGCGCGGTTCGCCGGGCACGACAAGTACCGCATCGCCTCGGTCTGCGAGGGCCGGGCACAGTCGCTGGCGGAGATCGCCGCTTACACCCGGATGCCGCTGGGCGTCACCCGGGTGCTGGTCGCCGACCTGGTGGCCGAGGGCCTGCTGACGCTACACACTGCCGCTCCCGCGACGGGCTTCGCGGCGCGGATGAACCTGCTTGGAAGGGTGCTAAGTGGACTTCGCGAACTATGACCCCGCCGGGGCGAACCGCAGCCGGGAGATCATCTCCGCGAAGATCGTCATCGCGGGCGGCTTCGGGGTGGGCAAGACCACCCTGGTGGGCGCGATCTCCGAGATCCAGCCGCTGACCACCGAGGCGCTGATGACCGCCGCGGGCGTCGGCATCGACGACCCGTCGAAGGTGCCCGGCAAGGAGACCACGACGGTCGCCATGGACTTCGGCCGGATCACCATGGCCGAGGACCTGATCCTCTATCTCTTCGGCACGCCGGGCCAGACCCGCTTCTGGTTCATGTGGGACGAGATCATCCGGGGAGCGGTGGGCGCGGCCGTGCTGGTGGACACCCGCCGGATCACCGACGCCTTCGCGCCGCTGGACTACTTCGAGAACCGCAACCTGCCGTACGTGGTGGCGCTGAACCGGTTCGACGACGCGCCGCAGTACGAGCTGGAGGAGGTCCGCGAGGCGCTGGCGATCTCGCCGGACGTGCCGCTGGTGATGTGCGACGCGCGGCGGCGCGACTCGGTCAAGCAGGTGCTGGTGACCGTGGTCGAGCACGCCATGCTCCGGCTCCAGGCCGAGCACGGCTTCGCGGCTCCGGTCGGCTGACCGGGCGTCCGGCGGCGGGTCAGTCGACCCGCAGCCGGTAGCCGCGCTTGACCACGGTCTGCACCACCTGGGGGGCGTCGAGCCCCACCCGCAGGCGGGCGACCGCCATTTCCACCGCGTGCTCGTCCGCGCCCCGGGGCAGGGTACGCAGCAGGGCGGTGCGGGACAGCACCTTCCCGGGCGAGGCCGCCAGCGCCCGCAGCACCGCCATCGGGGCCGGCGCGAGCGGCCGCAGCTCGCCGTCCACCACCGCGGCGTGGCCGCGCAGGGTCAGCAGGTGCCCGCCGGCCTTCACGCTCACGGTCCGGCGGGGCAGCTCGTCGACGATGGTCCGGACCAGGGCGCCGAGCCGGGCCCGGTTCGGGGCGCTCACCGGCACCCCCCGCCGCACCAGCGGCTCGGCGGTGACCGCCCCGACGCAGCTGGCCAGCACGTCCCCGCGCAGGGCCGCCAGCACCGTCTCGGTCCGTTCCCCGGCCGCGCGCAGCATCGCCTCGGCCGCCGGGGCGGAGGTGAACGTGACCGCGTCGACCATCCGCCCGGCGACCAGGTCGATCAGCCGGTGCAGGGGCGCCGGATCGGTCGGCGGCGCCCAGCGGTAGACCGGCACCTCGATGACCGTGGCCCCGGCCGACTCCAGCGCCTCGGTGCACTCCGGCTGCCGTTCGCCGTGCAGTTGCAGCGCGATGACCTGGCCGGCCACCCCGCGCTCGACCAGGTGCTCGACCACCTCGTCGCAGCTCTCCGAGGTGGGGGACCAGTGCTCGCGCAGCCCGGCCGCCCGGATCGCCCCGGTCGCCTTGGGACCGCGGGCCACCACGTACGACCGGGCCAGCACCCCGCGCAGCGGCTCGGCCAGCCCCCAGCCCTCGGCCGCCTCCAGCCAGCCGCGCATCCCGATGCCGGTGTTCGCCATCAGCACGTCCGGCGGGCGCTCCAGGCAGGTCCGGGTGGCCTCGCGCAGGTCGGTGTCGTCGGCCAGCGGCACGATCCGTAACGCCGGGGCGAGTACCACCCGGGCGCCGCGCCGCTGGAGCAGCGCCGCCAGTTCGTCGCGTCGCCGGTCCGCGGTGACCCCGATGGTGAAGCCGGCGAGTTCGTCGCGCATTCACTCCTCCTGTCGCAACCGCACCTCGACCAGTCCGTCCCGGCAGCGCGCCTCGTGCCGCCGCAGCGCCACGCCCGGGAGGTCCAGGCACCGCCCGGTGGTCAGGTCGTAGACCTGCTTGTGCAGCGGCGAGGCGAGCGTCGGCAGGCCGCCGCGGCTGCCCACGATGCCCCGGGACATCACCTGCGCGCCGCCGACCGGGTCGAGGTTGTCGACCGCGTACAGCTCGCCGCCGGTGCGGAAGAGGGCCACCTGCACCCCGTCCACCAGGGCGGCCACGCCCCGGTCCGGGTCCAGCCGGTCCAGCGGGCAGACCGCCGTCCAGGCCAGCATGGTCGGGGCGCTCATCGCCGCACCTCCGGGAGGCCGAGCGCGACCGGCTGGCGGCGGCCGTCGCCGCCCGGCGGGGCGCCGCGGGCCGGCACCGGCTGGCCGCGTTCCACCGCGAAGGTGATGGACGGGTCGGGCACGTCGGGGGCGTTGACGAAGGAGGTGAAGCGGCGCAGCCGCTCCGGGTCCTCCAGCACGTCCCGCCACTCGTCGGAGTACGCGGCGACGTGCCGGGCCATGGCCGCGTCGAGGTCGGCGCAGAGCCCGAGCGAGTCGTCCACGAGCACCGCCCGGAGGTGGTCGAGGCCGCCGTCCATCGCCTCGATCCAGGCGGCGGTGCGCTGCAACCGGTCGGCGGTGCGGATGTAGTACATGAGAAACCGGTCGATCAGCCGGATCAGCGCCTCCGTGGACAGGTCGGTGGCGAACAGGTCGGCGTGCCGGGGGCGGAAGCCGCCGTTGCCGCCGACGTAGAGGTTCCAGCCGGTCTCGGTGGCGATGATGCCGAAGTCCTTGCTGCGTGCCTCGGCGCACTCCCGGGCGCAGCCGGAAACGGCCGACTTGAGCTTGTGCGGGGCACGCAGGCCCCGGTAGCGCAGCTCGAGCGTGACGGCCAGCCCGACCGAGTCCTGCACCCCGTACCGGCACCAGGTCTCGCCGACGCAGGACTTCACCGTGCGCAGCGCCTTGCCGTACGCGTGGCCGGACTCGAAGCCGGCGTCCACGAGCCGGCGCCAGATCTGCGGGAGCTGCTCGACCCGCGCGCCGAACAGGTCGATCCGCTGCCCGCCGGTGATCTTGGTGTAGAGCCGGAAGTCCCGGGCCACCTCGCCGATCACGATCAGCTTCTCCGGGGTGATCTCCCCGCCGGGGATCCGCGGCACCACCGAGTAGCTGCCGTCGCGTTGCAGGTTGGCCAGGAAGTGGTCGTTGGTGTCCTGGAGGGACGCCTGCTCGCCGTCGAGCACGTGCCCGGTGCCGAGCGAGGCGAGGATCGAGGCCACCACCGGCTTGCAGATGTCGCAGCCGCGCCCCCGCCCGTGCTCGGCGATGAGCCGGGAGAAGGTGCGGATGCCCCGGACCCGGACGATGTCGAACAGCTCCTGCCGGCTGGCGTCGAAGTGCTCGCAGAGCGCGGTGGACTGCCGCACCCCGGCCGCGTCGAGGAGCTGCTTCAGCATCGGCACGCAGGAGCCGCAGCTCGTCCCGGCCCGGGTGCACGCCTTCAACGCCGGCACGTCGGTCGCCCCGCCGGCGATCGCCGCGTCCAGGTCGGCCCGGGTCACCGCGTTGCAGGAGCAGACCTGCGCGGCGGCCGGCAGCGCGCCGGCCCCGGCGCCCGCGCCGCCGGCCGGGGCCAGCAGCGCCAGCGGGGGAGCGGGCAACGGCCCGCCGACACTCGCCCGCAGCGTCGGGTACGCGCTCGCGTCGCCCACCAGCACGCCGCCGAGCAGCGTCGTCGCGTCGTCGGAGAGGACCAGCTTCGCGTACGCCCGGGTGGCCGGGTCGGTGAACGTGACGTCGAGGCAGCCCGGGGTGACGCCGTGCGCGTCGCCGAACGAGGCCACGTCCACGCCGAGCAGCTTCAGCTTGGTGGCGGTGTCCGCGCCGGGGAAGGTGGCCGCCCCGCCGAGCAGGCGGTCGGCGACCACCTCGGCGGTCGCGTACCCGGGGGCCACCAGGCCGTGGCACGTGCCGTCCACAGCGGCGCACTCGCCGACCGCCCAGATCCGCTCGTCCCCGGTCCGGCAGCCCGCGTCGACCAGCACCCCGCCGCGCGGACCGACCGGCAGCCCGGCCGCCCGGGCCAGCTCGTCCCGGGGCCGGATGCCGGCGGCCACCACGACCAGCTCCGCCCCGACCGTGCGCCCGTCGGCGAGTTCCAGCGCGCCGACCGTCCCGTCCGGGCCGGGGCGCAGCGCGCTGGTGGCCACCCCGAGGTACGTCGTGACGCCCAGTTCCTCGACGTAGCGGCGGAGCATCGCCCCGCCCGCCTCGTCCACCTGCACCGGCATCAGCCGGGGCGCGAACTCGACGACGCTGGTGTCCAGGCCCAGCAGGCGCAGCGCGTTCGCCGCCTCCAGGCCGAGCAGCCCGCCCCCGATCACCGCCCCGGTGCGCCGACCCTCGGCGTGCGCCCGGATCGCCGCCAGGTCGTCAAGCGTCCGGTAGACGAAGACCCCCGGCAGGGCGGTGCCCTCGATCGGGGGCACGAACGCGGACGAGCCGGTGGCCAGCACCAGCGCGTCGTACGGGTGCTCGCCGGTTGCGGTCCGCACCACCCGCCGCGCCCGGTCGACGGCCAGCGCCGGCTCGCCCAGCCGCAGCTCCACCCCGTCGTCGGGGGTGTGCAGGTTCAGCTCCTCGGCGCTGACGCCATCGAAGAAGGCCGAGAGCCGCACCCGGTCGTACGCCGGCCGCCGCTCCTCGCCGAGCACCGTGACCTGCCAGCGCCGCTCCTGGTCCCGGGCCCGCAACGCCTCGACGAAGCGCTGCCCGACCATGCCGTTGCCGACGACCACCAGCCTGCCGCCGTTCATCGCGTCACCTCCACCGCGTCGCGGTCCATCCCCGCGCTCCGTTCCTGTGCCGCCACCGGATCCACCTCGGCGAGCCACCCGGCGATGCCGGTCACCGCGTCGCGGCAGCCGCCGCAGCCGGTGGCCGCCCGGGTCGCCGCGGACAGCTCCGCCACGGTCCGGGCGCCGGCGCGCCAGCACGCCACCAGGTCGCCCTTGCTGACGTCGTTGCACTGGCACACCGTGGCCGCGTCCGGCATCAGCGCCGGGGACGCGGCGGGGGTGGCCGGCGTGGCGCCGAACGCCCGCCCGAGCAGCAGCGACCGCCGGTCCGTCGGCACCGGCGCGCCCCGGTCGAAGAGCTGCACCACGGTGCCGACCGCCGGGTTGTCGCCGAGCAGGATCGCCCCGGTCAGCCGCTCGTCGCGGATCCGCAGCCGGGCGTACGTGCCCCGCGCCGGGTCGGCGAAGGTCAGCTCCTCGACCGGCCCGCCCCCGTCCGGGGCGCCGGCGGCGTCGCCCATCGCGGCCAGGTCGATGCCGGCCGCCTTGAGCCGGGTCACCACCGGCCGCGGCCGGTAGCGGACCAGCGGGTCGTCGCCGGTCAGCACATCGGCCACCACCCGGGCCTGCGCCCACGCCGGGGCGACCAGGCCGGTCAGCGTCCCGTCGTGCTGGGCGCAGTCGCCGATCGCCGAGATCCGCCGGTCGCTGGTGCGCATCCGGTCGTCCACCACGACACCCCGCTCGACGGCCAGCCCGGCGGCGGCGGCCAGCGCGGTGTCCGGGCGGACGCCGCAGGAGAGGACCAGCAGGTCGGCCGCGAGCGAGTCGCCGTCGCCGAGGTCGAGGCGGACGCCGTCCGCGTCGGCGGCCACCCCGGTCGCCATGACCCCCAGCCGGGTGCGCACGCCGAGTTCGGCGAGGGTGCCGGCGAGGACCGCGCCGGCCGGCGGGTCGAGCTGTCGTTCCATGAGGTGCCCGACCGCGTGGACCACCGTCACGGCCAGGCCCCGGGCGGCGAGCCCGCGGGCCGCCTCCAGCCCGAGCAGCCCGCCGCCGAGCACCAGCGCGCTGCGGGCGCCCCGGGCGGCGGCGAGGATCCGCCGGCAGTCGTCCAGGGTGCGGAAGGGGACCACCCGGTCGGGGAGCGGGTCGAGCCCGGGCAGCGGCGGCACCAGGGCCAGGCTGCCGGTGGCCAGGACGAGATGGTCGTAGCGGTGCCGGTCGCCGTCGGCGGTGCGTACCTCGTTGGCGGCCCGGTCGATGGCGGTGACGGCCGTGCCGGTCCGCACGTCGGCGCCCTGCCCGGCGACCTCCGCCAGCTCCACGTCCGGCTCGTCGATCTTCCCGGCGAGCAGGGTGGAGAGCATGATCCGGTTGTACGCCCGGTGCGGCTCCGCCCCGAGCACGGTGACCTTCCGGTCCCCGCCCCGGGCGTGCAGTTCGGCGGCGAGGCGGGCGCCCGCCATGCCGTATCCCACGATGACGATGCGCTCGGTCATGCCTTCTCCACCCGGACGGCGCAGATCTTGAACTCGGGCATCCCGGAGACCGGGTCGACGGCGTCGTTGGTGACCGAGTTGGCCCGCGCCGCGCCCGGCCAGTGGAACGGCGCGAAGACGGTGTCCGGCCGGATCGCCGGGCTGAGCCGGGCCGGCGCGCGCAGCTCGCCCCGGCGGGAGACCACCCGGACCTCCTCGCCCTCGGCCACGCCGAGCCGGCCGGCCAGGTCGGGGTGCAGCTCGACGAAGCCACCGGGGGCGGCCCGGCGCAGCGCGGCGACCCGCCGGGTCTGCGCGCCGGACTGGTAGTGGGCGAGCACCCGGCCGGTGGTGAAGTGCAGCGGGTAGTCGGCGCAGACCGGCTCCGCGGCCGGCCGGTGGGTCACGGCGCGGAACCGGGCCCGGCCGTCCGGGGTGGGGAACCGGTCGGCGAAGAGGCGGGGGCTGTCCGGCCCGTCCTCGTCCGGGCAGGGCCAGAAGACGCCGGTGTCGGCGTCGATCCGGTCCCAGCTCACCCCGGCGTAGTCGGCGGGCCCGCCGGCCGAGGCGCGGCGCAGCTCGGCGAAGACCGCCGCCGGGTCGGTGGGGAACGCGCCGGGCGCGTCGAGGCGGGCCGCCAGCCCGGCGAGGACGGCCAGGTCGGAGCGGACCCCGGGCGGCGGCTCGCGCAACGCGCGGCGGCGCAGCACCCGGCCCTCCAGATTGGTCATCGTGCCGTCCTCCTCGGCCCACTGGGCGACGGGCAGCACCACGTCGGCCAGGTCGGCGGTCTCCGAGCGCAGGAAGTCGGCCACCACCAGCAGGTCCAGGTCGCGCAGCCGGGACTCGACCCGGGCCGCGCGGGGTGCGGACACCACCGGGTTGGAGCCGAACACCAGCAGGGCCCGCGGGCCGTGCGCGGTGCCGAGCGAGTCGAGGAGCTGGTAGGCCGGTACGCCGGGTCCGGGCAGCGTCGCGGGGTCGACGCCCCACACCCCGGCCACGTGCTCCCGGGCGGCGGGGTCGTCGATCCGCCGGTAGCCGGGGAGCTGGTCGGCCTTCTGCCCGTGCTCCCGGCCGCCCTGCCCGTTGCCCTGTCCGGTGAGGCAGCCGTACCCGGAGCCGGGGCGGCCGGGCAGGCCCAGGGCGAGCGCCAGGTTGATGAACGCGCTGACCGTGTCCACGCCCTTGGCGTGCTGCTCCGCGCCCCGGGCGGTGAGGATGATCGCGCGCCCCGCGGTGGCCAGCGCCCGGGCGGTCGCCTCCAGGTCGGCCACCGGCACGCCGGAGAGGCGCTCCGCCTCGGCCGGCCAGCAGCCGGCCACGGTCCGCCGGACCTCGTCGAAGCCGGTGGTCCGGTCGGCCACGTACGCCCGGTCGAGCCAGCCCTCGGTGAGCGCGATGTGCAGCAGCGCGTTGGCCACCGCCAGGTCGGTGCCGGGCAGCGGTTGCAGGTGCAGGTCGGCCTGGCGGGCGGTCGCGGTCAGCCGGGGGTCGACCACGATCAGCCGGCCGCCCCGCTCCCGCTGGTCGGCGAGGTGGCGCATCAGCGGCGGCATGGTCTCCGCCGGGTTCGCGCCGACGAGCAGCAGGGTGTCCGCCCGACCCAGGTCGGCGAGGGGGAAGGGGAGCCCCCGGTCGACGCCGAAGGCACGCATCCCGGCCGCCGCGGCCGACGACATGCACCAGCGTCCGTTGTAGTCGATGTGCCGGGTGCCCAGCGCCACCCGGGCGAACTTGCCGAGCGCGTACGCCTTCTCGTTGGTCAGCCCGCCGCCGCCGAAGACCGCGACCGCGTCCCGCCCGTGCCGCTCCTGGACCGCCCGCAGCCCGGCGGTCACCCGGTCGAGCGCCTCGTCCCAGCTCGCCGGGCGCAGCTCGCCGCCAGGCCGGTCGCGCAGCAGCGGGGTGGTCAGCCGGTCGGGGTGGTCGAGCAGGTCGGCGGCGGTCCAGCCCTTCTGGCAGAGGCCGCCGCGGTTGGTGGGGAAGTCCCGGGCCGCGACCTCGATCCCCGCCCCGGTCTCGCGCAGCACCATGCCGCACTGGAGCGCGCAGTACGGGCAGTGCGTGGCCGCCTCCCGGGGCCGTACCCCCGATCGCGTCGCCAGGCGTGCACCGTCTGTCATGTCGGCAAAGCGTGCCGGGGGGCGGTTACCGGTCCGGGTCCCTTCTGTTTCGGTCCTGTCAAGAGCACCTCACACCGCCCGGGAGTGACGGGTCGGTCCGCAGGGCTTAGAATGTGGGACAAATATCTCGAATAATGGGAGGCGCGATGAGTGTGGCGGACGCTTTCGACGCGGTGGCCGGGAGCTACGACGCGGCCCGGCGCCGGCTGGTGCCCTGCTTCGACGCCTTCTACGGCACGGCCGTCGAGGTGGCCGCGCCGCCGCTGCGGGCGGCGCTCGCGTCGGGGCGTACCCCCGAGGTGCTGGACCTGGGCGCGGGCACCGGCCTGCTCTCCCTGCTGCTGGCCGCGGCCGTTCCCGGGGTCCGGCTGACCCTGGTCGACGCGGCGCCCGGCATGCTCGCGGTGGCCACCGGCCACCTGGCCGCCCGCGGGGTTCCGCACCGCACGGTGCTCGCCGACCTGGCCGACCCGCTGCCCGCCGGTCGCTACGACGCGGTGGTCTCCGCGCTGGCCATCCACCACCTCGACGACGGCGGCAAGCGGGCGCTCTACCGGCGGGCGGCCGAGGCGCTGGCGCCGGGCGGCGTCCTCGTCAACGCCGAGCAGGTGGCCGGCCCGACCCCCGCGCTGGACCGGCGCTACGACGAGGTCTGGACGGCCCGGATCACCGAGTTGGGCTCGGACGCCGCGGAGATCGCCGGGGCCCGGGAGCGGATGCGGCACGACCGGCCGGCGCCGGTGGCCGACCAGTGCCGCTGGCTCGCCGAGGCGGGCCTGGTCGACGTGGACTGCTTCTTCAAGGAGTGGCGGTTCGCGGTGTTCGGCGGCCGGCGCCCCTGAGCGTGGCCGGGTGTCCGGTTCGGCGACCGGTGCGAGCGGGGATGACTGGCGGTCATACCAGTGGGTAATCTCTCCGGCATGACCGCCAAGGTGACACTGTCGTTCTCCGACGAGACGATCGAGGAGGCGCGCCGGTTCGCCAAGCGGGAAGGGCTCTCCCTCTCCGCCTGGATGGACCAGGCCGCCCGGGAGAAGGCGCTGCGCGAGGTCTTCACCGCGCACGCCGAGGCGGTCGCCCGCGCCGGCCTGGACCTCGAGTCCGCCGCCCTGGCCGACGCCCAGGAGGCCGCGCTGGTCGACGACGCGCTGTTCGGCGGCGGGCGACCGCGTGCTGCGTAGGGGAGAGGTCTGGCGCATCTCCGGCGCCCGGGAACGGCTCGGCCTGGTCATCAGCTCCGACGTCTACAACTCCACCGCGGTGCCGATCGTGATCGTCGTCGAGGTGGTCGAGGAGTCGCTGCTGCGCGACTCGCCCCTGGCCGTGCCGATGGGTGGCTACGTGGTGATGCCCGACCGGCTCTCCTCGCCCATGAAGAAGTGGTTCACCGAGTGCGTGGACGTCGCCGACACCGAGACCATGCAGCGGGTCGGCCGCGCCCTGCGCATCCTCCAGGAGATCTAGGCGCTTCACCACCGCCCTCCGGCGGACGTGCGATCTCCGTTTCCGGACCGACCCGGGACGGGCACGGCCGGGAAACCGCCCGTTCCTAGCGTCCCCCTCGTCACCGACGAGGAGGAGTCGCCGTGAGCACGCTCGCTTCCCCCACCACCCCGACCCCGGCCGCCGCCGGGGCCCCGGGGCGGATCACCGAATGGCGCCCGGAGGATCCGGAGTTCTGGGCCACGACCGGCGCGCCGGTCGCCCGCCGCAACCTGTACGTCTCGATCTTCGCCGAGCACGTCGGCTTCTCCGTGTGGAGTCTCTGGTCGGTGATGGTGCTCTTCCTGGGCCCCGAGTACGGCATCGACCCGGCCGGGAAGTTCCTGCTCACCGCCGTGCCGGCGGCGCTGGGCGCGGTGCTGCGGCTGCCCTACACCCTGGCCGTGGCCCGCTTCGGCGGGCGGAACTGGACCATCGTGAGCGCGCTGCTGCTGCTGGTGCCGGCGGTGCCCATGGCGGTGCTGATCGAGCCCGGCGTGTCGTACGCCACGCTCATGGTGCTGGCCTGCCTGACCGGCGTCGGCGGCGGCAACTTCGCCTCCTCCATGGCGAACATCAACCTGTTCTTCCCCGAGCGGCTCAAGGGCCGGGCGCTCGGGCTCAACGCCGGCGGCGGGAACCTCGGCGTGCCGGCCGTGCAGCTCGTCGGGCTGGCGGTGCTGGCCACCGCCGGAGCCGCGTACCCCCGGCTGGTGCCGGCGGTCTACCTGCCGCTGATCGTGCTCGCGGCGCTGGCCGCGGCGCGCGGGCTGGACAACATCCCCGGGGCGCGGAACGAGCCCGGCGCGCTGCGCGCGGCCGCCCGCGACCCGCACACCTGGGTGATGTCCCTGCTCTACATCGGCACCTTCGGCTCCTTCATCGGCTTCGGCTTCGCCTTCGGCCAGGTGCTCCAGCTCCAGTTCCACGAGCGGTTCCCGACCCCGGTCGACGCCGCCTGGCTCACCTTCCTCGGGCCGCTGATCGGCTCGCTGATCCGGCCGTTCGGCGGCCAGCTCGCCGACCGGCTCGGCGGGGCCCGGGTCACCTTCTGGAACTTCGTGGCGATGGCCGCCGGGGCCGGGCTGGTGCTGTACGCCGCCCGGGACCGGTCCTTCCCGCTCTACCTGACCGGGTTCCTGGCGCTCTTCGTGTTCTCGGGGATCGGCAACGGGTCGACGTACAAGATGATCCCGGCGATCTTCCGGGCCCGGGCGGCCGCCGAGGCGGAGCTGACCGGCGACCGGGAGGCGGCCGAGCGGCGGGCCCGGCGCCTCTCCGGGGCGCTCATCGGGATCGCCGGGGCGGTCGGCGCCTCGGGCGGGGTGCTGGTGAACGTGGCGTTCCGCCAGTCGTTCCTGACCGCCGGCACCGCCGACGCCGCCTACCTGGCCTTCATCGGCTGGTACGCCCTCTGCTTCCTGGTGACCTGGGTGGTCTACCTGCGGCCGGGTCCGCGTAAGCTGGCCGGCGTGTGACCTCCGCCATGGGGAAAGGCGCAGGCCACGCGGGGTGACACCCCGTTTTGACCTGCCGCCGGGCGGCCGGGTATCGTTGCCTGCTGTTGTACGACATTCTTAGGCGTGCCGCATCAGGTACGCTTGGTCGTTCGTGCGCGCCTGGTCACCTCGGCGCGCGACCCCAGACCGACGACGAGACAAGGTAGACCTGTGCGTACGTACAGCCCGAAGCCGGGTGAGATCGAGCGTCAGTGGCACGTCATCGACGCCTCTGATGTCGTGCTGGGCCGCCTCGCGACCCACGCCGCCACGCTGCTGCGTGGCAAGCACAAGCCGACTTTCGCGCCGCACGTCGACACGGGCGACTTCGTCGTCATCGTGAACGCGGGCAAGGTCGCGCTGACCGGCAACAAGCGCCAGACCAAGATCGCTTACCGCCACTCCGGCTACCCGGGTGGTCTGAAGCGGGTCGGCTACGACGAGCTGCTGACCAAGCGGCCCGAGCGGGCCATCGAGCTGGCCGTGAAGGGCATGCTCCCGCACAACAAGCTGGGCCGTCAGATTCTCAAGAAGCTGAAGGTCTACGCCGGTGCCGAGCACCCGCACGGCGCGCAGCAGCCGGTGCCGTTCGAGATCAAGCAGATCGCGCAGTGAGCGCGGGCGAAGGAAGCAGCATGACCGACATCACCGCCACCGAGGTCGCCCCCGAGGCCACCGAGGCGCCGGCGCCCGTCGCGCGCGCGCCTCGTGGCGACCGCCCGATCCAGACCGTGGGTCGGCGCAAGGAGGCCATCGTCCGGGTCCGCATCGTCCCGGGCAGCGGCAAGATCACCTGCAACGGCCGCGACCTCGAGGCCTACTTCCCGAGCAAGGTGCACCAGCAGCTCATCAAGGACCCGCTGGTCACCGCCGAGAAGCCCGAGGCCTTCGACGTGATCGCCAACCTGCGGGGCGGCGGCACCACCGGCCAGGCCGGCGCGCTGCGGCTCGCCATCGCCCGGGCGCTGATCGTCAGCGAGCCCGACGACCGCCCGGCGCTGAAGAAGGCCGGCTTCCTGACCCGTGACGCCCGGGTCAAGGAGAGCAAGAAGTACGGCCTCAAGAAGGCCCGTAAGGCTCCCCAGTACTCGAAGCGCTGATCACCAGCAGCGCCTTGTACTTCTGACGGACGGCCGGGTCCGCCTCCCTTCCCGGGAGGTGGCCCGGCCGTTCCGCTTTCTCCTCTCAACGGCAGTTCATCGGAGGTTGGCGGGTATGGGCCGGTTGTTCGGCACGGACGGCGTACGCGGGCGGGCGAACGCGGATCTCACCCCGGAGTTGGCGCTCGCGGTGGCGGTGGCCGCCGCCCACACGCTGGCCGAGACCGACAAGAGCCATCCGCCGCTCGCCGTGGTCGGCCGGGACACCCGGGCCAGCGGCGAGATGCTGGAGGCCGCCGTGGTCGCCGGGCTGACCAGCGCCGGCGCCAACGTGGTCCGGGTCGGCGTGCTGCCCACCCCCGCGGTGGCGTTCCTCACCGCCGAGGCCAAGGCCGACCTGGGCGTGATGCTCTCCGCCTCGCACAACCCGATGCCGGACAACGGGATCAAGCTCTTCGCCGCCGGCGGGCACAAGCTGCCCGACGAGATCGAGATGCGCATCGAGGCCGCCGTCGAGGCGAACGCCACCACCGCCTGGGAGCGCCCGATCGGCGCCGGCGTCGGCCGGGTGCACGACCTGCTCGACGGCGCCGACCACTACGTCCAGCACCTGGTCGGCACCGTGCCGCACCGGCTGGACGGGATCAAGGTCGTGGTCGACTGCGCCAACGGCGCGGCCGCCGACGTCGCCCCGGTGGCGTACCGGGAGGCCGGCGCCGAGGTCATCGCCATCTACGCCGAGCCGGACGGCCTGAACATCAACGACGAGTGCGGCTCCAACCACATCGACGCGCTGCGCGCCGCCGTGGTCGAGCACGGCGCGCACCTCGGCATCGCCCACGACGGCGACGCCGACCGCTGTGTCGCGGTCACCGCCGACGGCGAGGAGGTCGACGGCGACCAGGTCATGGCGATCCTCGCCCTGGCCATGCGGGAGGCCGGCGAGCTGACCCAGGACACCCTGGTCGCCACCGTGATGAGCAACCTCGGCCTGCGGCTGGCCATGTCCGCGCAGGGCATCCGGCTGGTCGAGACCAAGGTCGGCGACCGGTACGTGCTGGAGGAGCTGCGCGCCTCCGGCCTGGCGCTGGGCGGCGAGCAGAGCGGGCACATCGTGATGCCGGCGTACGCGACCACCGGCGACGGCGTGCTCACCGGCCTGCACCTGATGTCGCGGATGGCCGCCACCGGCAAGTCCCTCGCCGACCTGGCCGCCGTGGTCACCAAGCTGCCCCAGGTGCTGATCAACGTGCCGGTCGGCGACCGCACCGTCGGCGCCGCCGCGCCGGCCGTCCGCGCCGAGGTGGAGCGGGCCGAGGCCGAGCTGGGCGAGACCGGCCGGGTGCTGCTCCGCCCGTCGGGCACCGAGCCGCTGGTCCGCGTCATGGTCGAGGCCGCCACCGAGGCGACCGCCCGCTCCGTCGCCGAGCGCATCGCCGAGCAGGTCCGCAGCGCCAGCCCGGTGGGCTGACGGCAGTTGTTCGTCTGATCGGGCGCGGCGGGCCAGTCCCGCCGCGCCCGGCGTCGTCTACGGTGCGGCGCCGGTCCCGGCCGGGTGCTCCCGTGTGATCGCGGCACGATGTCCGGATCTTGGACAGTTGCCGTTCGCCACGAACGGCAACTGTCCAAGATCGGGCTCGCCGGCCAGCCCGGCGGGTCAGCGCTGAGGGAGGCGCCGGAGGAACCGGTCGGCCAGGTCGAGGATCTGGTCGGAGTCCAGCTCCAGCGCGGGGTCGGCCACCGTCACCTCGGTCAGCGCCACGCCGGGCACCTCGGTGTCCCGCCAGCCGCCGGCGAACCACGCCTTCTCCTCCTCGGCGAGGGCGAGGTTGGCCGTGTTGAGTGCCTCCGCCGGGTGGGGCAGCCAGAGCCGGAACTGGTGGGTGTGCGGCGGCGCCGGGTGGACCCGGGCGCCCGGCAGGCCGGCCAGCGCCTCGGCCACCCGCTTCGCGTGCGCCACGTAACCGGCCAGCCGGGGCAGCTCCCGCTCCAGACCGGCCAGCGCGGCGAGGGCCGCCGGCCACTGCTGGAACAGGGTGCCCCCGTAGCGGTGCCGCCAGGCGCGGGCGTACCGGACCAGTTCGGCGTCGCCGGCCAGGGCCGCGCCGGAGTGGCCGCCGAGGGACTTGTAGAACGAGACGTACGTGCTGTCGGCCAGGGCGGCGACCTCGGCCGCCGAGTGCCTCAGGTGGACGGTGGACTCCCAGAGGCGGGCCCCGTCCAGGTGCACCCGGGCACCCCGCTCGCGGGCCGCGCCGACCACCGCCACCAGCTCGTCCCAGCTCGGCAGGACGAAGCCGGCGTCGCGCAGCGGCAGCTCCAGGAAGAGGGTGCCGATCGGCTCGTCGAGCGCGGCCACCTCCTCGGCCGTCGGGTTGCGCGGCGCCTCCGTGGTCCGGATCGCCCGCAGGCCGCCGAGCACCGCGTACGCGTCGCGCTCGTGCAGCAGCGGGTGGCTGAGCGGGTGCAGGCCGACCCCGTCCCGGCCGGTCAGCTCGGCGCCGTGGCGCATGGCGACCTGCTGGGCCATGGTGCCCGTGGGGAAGAAGGCGGCCGCCTCCGCGCCGAGCAGTTCGGCGACGCGGCGCTCCACCTGCTCGACCGCCCCGCCCTCGCCGTAGAAGTCGGGCAGCAGGTCGTCCGGCACGGCCGCGCCGAGGGCCGCGAGCTGCTCCCGCACCGTGGCCGGCCGGACGCCGGAGAGCACGGTGTCGCAGTCGCGCTGCGCCGCGAGCCGGCGCATCCGGTCGGCGTACGCGTCGGTCATCCGTCCCCCTTCAGCCGGCGCAGCCGGGTGACCGCCTCGGTGAGCACCTCGGGCCGCTTGCAGAACGCGAACCGGACCAACCGCCGGCCCGCCTCCGCGTCGTCGTAGAAGACCTGGGTCGGCACCGCCACCACGCCGCAGCGCTCCGGCAGCGACCGGCAGAACTCCACTCCGTCCCGCCCGCCGAGCGGGGTGACGTCGGCGGTGACGAAGTACGTCCCCTCCGGTGCGAGCACCTCGAACCCGGCGTCGGTGAGGCCGGCGACGAGCTGGTCCCGCCGACGTTGCATGCCGTCGGCGAAGTCGGCGAAGTACGCGTCCGGCAGGCCGAGCGCGACCGCCACGGCCGGTTGCAGCGGCCCCGCGTTGACGAAGGTGAGGAACTGCTTCACCCGCAGCACCGCGGCGACCAGCGACGCCGGGCCGCTCACCCAGCCGACCTTCCAGCCGGTGCAGGAGAACGTCTTGCCCGCCGAGGAGATGCGCAGCGTCCGCTCCCGCATGCCGGGGAGCGCCGCCAGCGGCAGGTGCGGCGCGGCGGCGTCGGTGAAGACCAGATGCTCGTAGACCTCGTCGGTGACCGCGTAGGCGCCGTGCTCCTGGCACAGATCGGCGACCAGGGCCAGCTCGTCGGCGGTGAACACCTTGCCGGTCGGGTTGTGCGGAGTGTTCAGCAGCACCAGCCGGGTACGCGGTCCGAACGCCGCGCGCAGCTCCGCCGGGTCGAAGGCGTACCGGCCGTCGACGGCGGGACGCAGCGTCACCGGGCGGCGGACCGCGCCGGCCAGGGCGATCGAGGCGGCGTACGAGTCGTAGTAGGGCTCGAAGCAGACCACCTCGTCGCCCGGCTCGCAGAGGGCGAGGATGCTCGCGGCGATCGCCTCGGTGGCCCCCGCGGTCACCACGATCTCGCCGTCGGGGTCGTACTCCAGGCCCCAGAACCGGCGCTGGTGGGCCGCGACGGCCGTGCGCAGCGCCGGGATGCCGGGGCCTGGCGGGTACTGGTTGTGGCCGGAGCGCAGCGCCTCGGCGGCGGCGGCCAGCATCTCCGGCGGGCCGTCGGTGTCGGGGAAGCCCTGCCCGAGGTTGACCGCGCCGGTGCGCACGGCCAGCGCCGACATCTCGGCGAAGATGGTGGTGCCGAACGGCCGCATCCGGGCCACCAGCGGATCGGTCGTCGTCACGCCGGCCAGCCTACGGCCCGGCGCCGACGCCGCAAGACCGCCGCCTGCCCGCCCGACGGCGTCACCAGCCGAAGCAGGTCGCCCCGTATTCGCCCGAGTCCTGGGAGACGACCTTCCCGTCGATCGTGATCCGGCAGCTCGCCTCGCCCGAGTCCGTGGGGGACGCGATGATCTGCACCCGTTCCCGATCGTTGGCGGTGAACGCCAGCCGCCACGGCGGCGGCACCCCGTCGAACTGGAGGAAGTCGGCGTTGGCGTCGTAGAACTGCACGTCGACGGCGTCGGTGCCGGTCACCTCGTAGACCACGGTGAACCGGCCGCGCCCGCCGGACGGGGTGGTGGCGGGTACCGGCCGCACGCCGTCCGTCGGCTCTCCGGCGAGGCCGCCGCCCGGCTCGTCGAATTCCGGGTCGTAGGGCTGCCCGGAGGTGGTCGAGTCGTCGACGAAGCTGCCGAGCACGCCCAGGCCGACGCAGCCGCAGAAGGCGAGCACGAGGGCGATGACCACGGTCACCACGACGGCCACCACCCACCCGCCGGGGGACCGGCGCGGCGCCGTCGAGGGGTACGCGTACGGCGGCGGGTAGCCGGCCGGGGGCCATCCCGACCCCGGCGAGCTGCCGGGCCAGGGCGGCGCGGGCGCGGTCCCCGGGACGCCGGCCGGGCCTACCGGCGGGGCGGCCGGGTACGGCGTGCCGCCCAGGGCGTTCGGACCGGACGGCGGCACCGTGGCCCCCGGGCCCGTCCAGCCGGCCGGACCTGGCCCGGCTCCCGGGTCGGGCCAGCCGGCCGGACCCGGCGCTGCCGTCGGGTCCATGCCCGGGGTGGGCGGCTGGGATGCCCCGGTGGCGCCGGGCGCGGCGGATCCGGGCGGAGGCCACGGGGCCGGAGCCCAGGCCGCGGGAGTCCAGGGCGCGGGTGGCGCCCAGGGCTGCGGCGCGGCGAGCGGGTCCGGCGGGGTCCAGGTCGCAGGTTCCGGGGCGGTCGGGTCGCTCGGGCCGCCGCTGTGCCCCGGTTCGGGGGTGGAGGTCGTCTCGGACATCGGGTCAGCTCGCAGGGGACGGCGCGGACGACCGCGGAACGGGTGAAAATCGGGGCCGTCGCCCCGAAGGGGCCCTCAATGTACGGCCCCGAGGCCAGACCGCGCGCACCCCCGCGCGGGTGTGCGTGCAGGTCCGGTCCGGACTCGTCCGCCGTCGATGCGGCGATGGGACCCTGGTGGGCCGCGCTGTCTGCGAGGTTTGTCCGATCCTCGTCATCCGCTCACCGATTCGCTCAAATTCAGTGATCGTTTACCCGGCTTCCGAGCACGCGCGATGAGCGAAACTGGGTTAGGCTGCGGACCATGTGTGGAATCGTGGGTTACGCCGGCGCGCGCCCGGCGCTCGGCATCGTGCTGGACGGACTGCGGCGGCTGGAATACCGCGGCTACGACTCGGCGGGCGTCGCCGTCGTCTGCGACGACGAGCTGCTGATCGAGAAGAAGGCCGGCAAGCTGGCCAACCTGGAGAAGGTCCTCGCCGAGCGCGCCGCGAACGACCCGGAGTCCTGCGCCGCCAGCCCGATCGGCATCGGTGACGGGACCACCAGCATCGGCCACACCCGGTGGGCCACCCACGGCGGCCCGACCGACCGCAACGCCCACCCGCACCTCTCCCCGGACGGCCGGGTCGCCGTGATCCACAACGGCATCATCGAGAACTTCGCGAAGCTCCGCGCCGAGCTGGAGGCCGACGGCGTCGAGTTCGCCAGCGACACCGACACCGAGTGCGCCGCGCACCTGCTCGCCCGCTCGCTGGCCGACCTGCGCTCGGCGGGCGAGGTCGACAGCCCGCAGCTGCTCGCCTCCGCCATGCGGCTGGTCTGCCAGCGGCTGGAGGGCGCCTTCACGCTGCTCGCCGTCGACGCCGGCATCCCCGGCGCGGTGGTCGGCGCCCGGCGCAACTCGCCCCTGGTGGTCGGCCGCGGCGACGGCGAGAACTACCTGGCCAGCGACGTGGCCGCGTTCATCGAGCACACCCGGGACGCGGTCGAGCTGGGCCAGGACCAGATCGTGCTGATCACCCCGGAGAGCATCGAGATCACCGACTTCGCCGGCCAGCCCGCGACCGGCAAGGACTTCCACATCGACTGGGACTCGTCGGCCGCCGAGAAGGGTGGCTACGACTGGTTCATGCTCAAGGAGATCGAGGAGCAGCCGCAGGCCATCGCCGACACGCTGCTCGGCCGGCTCACCGAGAGCGGCGAGATCGCCCTCGACGAGGTCCGTCTGAGCGAGCAGGACCTGCGCGACGTCGACAAGATCTTCATCGTGGCCTGCGGCACCTCCTACCACGCCGGCCTGGTCGCCAAGTACGCCATCGAGCACTGGACCCGCATCCCCTGCGAGGTGGAGCTGGCCAGCGAGTTCCGCTACCGCGACCCGGTGCTGGACCGGTCCACCCTGATCGTGGTGATCTCGCAGTCCGGCGAGACCATGGACACCCTCATGGCGCTGCGCCACGCCAAGGACCAGAAGGCCCGCGTGCTGGCCATCTGCAACACCAACGGCTCCACCATCCCGCGCGAGTCCGACGCGGTGCTCTACACGCACGGCGGCCCGGAGATCGCGGTCGCCTCCACCAAGGCGTTCCTCACCCAGGTCGTCGCGTGTTACCTGATCGGGCTGCACCTGGCGCAGGTGCGCGGGATCAAGTTCGCCGACGAGGTCGGCGCCGTGGTGGCCCAGCTCCAGGAGATGCCCGGCAAGCTGCGCGAGCTGCTCGACCGGATCGAGCCGGTCCGCGAGCTGGGCCGTGAGCTGAAGTCCGAGCCGACGGTGCTGTTCATCGGACGGCACGTGGGCTACCCGGTGGCGCTCGAAGGCGCGCTGAAGCTCAAGGAGCTGGCGTACATGCACGCCGAGGGCTTCGCCGCCGGTGAGCTGAAGCACGGCCCGATCTCGCTGATCGACAAGGGCACGCCGGTCATCTGCATCGTGCCGTCGCCGGTCGGCCGCGGCATGCTGCACGACAAGGTCGTCTCCAACATCCAGGAGGTGCGCGCCCGCGGCGCCCGCACCATCGTCATCGCGGAGGAGGGCGACGAGGCGGTGGTCCGCTACGCCGACCACCTGATCTACGTGCCGCGCACGCCCACGCTGCTGGCGCCGCTGGTGACCACGGTGCCGCTCCAGGTGCTCGCCGCCGAGATCGCCGCCGCCCGGGGGCACGACGTCGACCAGCCCCGGAACCTGGCCAAGTCCGTCACCGTCGAGTAGTCGACCCGGTCGCGGCCCCTCCGTCCCACGACGGAGGGGCCGCGTCGTTTCCGGCCAGGTGCAGACGTTGCGCCACCGTGCGGTCATCGGCCCAGCACGATCCGGGCCATCCCGTCCAGCGCCGGGTTGCCCGGATCCCAGTAGCCGGCGTGCCCGTGGCGCCCGCTCGGGAAGCGCCGGCCGCCGAAGCCGGGAGTGCTCGGGTCGGTGCCGAACCAGAGCCGTTCGTCATGCGGGTCGAGCAGCGCCGCCGCCGGGCCGAGCGGCGTGCCGGCCAGCACCGCCCGGCGGACCAGCTCGTCGGGCGGCCGGGCCAGCCGGATCACGTCGTCCGGCGCGGTGGCGGCCCAGACCTGGCCGGGCGGCATCCGCAGCTCGGCGGCGTGGTCGACGCCGACCCCGGGGGAGCCGACGAAGACCAGCGCGTCGGCGCTCAGCCCGTGGTCGCGGGCCGCGGTGCCGACCACCAGCGAGCCGTAGCTGTGCCCGAGCACCGTCTGCCGGGCGGGTGGCCCCTCGTGCGTGGCGCGCAGCCCCTCCTGGAACCGGTGCAGGGCCGGCCCGGCGTCCTCGGCCTGCCGGCCGCGCGTCGCCTCGGGCAGGAAGTCCGGCGCGTCGTAGTCGAGCCAGAGCACGGCCGCCGTCTCCGCGCCCGGCCCGAGCGCCGCGCACCGGTCCAGCACCCGGGCGGCCCGGCCCAGCTCGCCCGGGACGTCGGCGAGGTCCGCGGTCATCCCCGGGACGTAGGTCAGCACCGCGCCGGCCCGGTCCGGGTTGCCGAGCGCCACCACGGCCCGACCGTCCCCGGCCGGGTCGAGCCCCAGCAGGTACGCCCGCGGTGCCCCGGGCGTGGCCAGCCGCTCGCCGAGCCCGTCGAGGCCGCGCAGCGCCGCCTCCACCTGGGCGAGCCGGGCCAGCCGGGCCAGTTCGAGCGGCCCGGCCGGCAGCGGGCGGAGCAGCCCGGCGCGCCGATCCAGCAACTCCGCCCGCCGCCGGGTCAGCAGCAGCCGGTTGGCCTGGTCGCGGGCCGCCGCCGGCACCCCGTCGAGGCGGCCGATCCGGTCCGGCTCGCGGCTGACCAGCCAGCGACGCTCGGCCGGGGTGAGGCCGGCCCACCAGCGGCTCACCTCGGTCGGGCCGGCTCCGGGGGACGGCCGCCAGGCCGGCGGCACGCTCACCCAGCCGGTCGCCGCCGCCGTGGCCAGCTCCGCCAGCCGGCCGGCCGCCTCCCGGTCCGCGGCGCCGGCCAGCGCCAGCGCGCCGCGGATCTCGGCGCTCACCCCCGCCACCGCCGGGCCGGCCGGGGCGGCGGGCCGGGGGCGGGCCGGATCGGGCCGGACCACCCCGGCTCGATCCACCAGCAGGCCGCCCGCGTCGGCGCGCGCCACCGCGGCGCCGAGGCGGGCCCTGGCCGCGCCCACCCGGGCGGCGAACTCGGTGAGCACCTGGTCGGCCTCGACGAGCGCGGGCAGCACGTCGGTCAGCGCGGCGCGCAGCTCGGCGATCCGCCCCTGCGCGGTGGCCGAGGCCGCCCCCGACCAGCCGGGACGCAGCGCGTCGATCCGGGCGGTCAGCCCGTCGGCCCGGCGCCGGACCGGGCCGGTCAAGCCGCGCCAGGCCGCCCCGGCGGCGGCCCAGGCGCCCGGGTCGGCCCGCCAGAGCTGCGCGTATCCGATCGGCGGCGCCTCGGCCGTCCGCTCGCCGGTCCCGGCCGACGGGTGCGCTCGCCGCGCTGGCGGGCCGCCGGCCCGAGGCGCAACGTTTCCGGGCGCGGGCCGCGCTGGCGGGCCGCCGGCCGGAGGTCCCATCCCTCCGCGCGCGGGGCGGCGCGGCCCAGACACCGGGTCATCCGCCAGCCGGCCGCCCCGCCCGGCCGTGCGGGAGCCGGGGGCCGTGCTCATCGGGGGATCCCGGCGAGGCGGCGGGCGGCCCGCTCGTCCACCGCCTCGTAGCCGTCGGCGGCGGCCCGGACCGCCTCGGCGGTGGCCGCCAGCCGGGCGGCGAGCGACCCGCACCAGCGCTGCACCGCCGCCTCCAGCTCGGCCAGCGCGACCCCGGCAGCCCAGCCGTCGGCCGGCACCACCAGCCCCGGCTCGGTCGCCGGCCCCCGGGCCAACCGGTACGCGTCGTCGGCCAGCTCCCGGGCCACCGCGCGCAACAGCTCCGGCTCGACGCTGAACGGCTCCTCGCCCAAGGCGACCTCCCTGCAATCCGGCGGACCCGGGGGACGCTAGGGCTCGACGGACCGACCGCGCCGGCCCTGTGGACAACCGGAGGAGGGGGGTATCCCGGGTTTTCCACAGGCGTTGTCCACCGCGTGCCCGCCGGCCGATCCGCGGCCCCGACCGCCGGTAGGGTGAGGTTCGTGATCGTGGCTGTCGGCATCGACGTGGTGCTGGTGGACCGGTTCGCCCGGTCCCTGGCGCGCACGCCCCTGCTCGCCGACCGCCTCTTCACCGAGGCCGAGCGCTACACCCGCTCCGGCACCCCGCGCTCGCCGGAGTCGATGGCCGCCCGGTTCGCCGCCAAGGAGGCGGTGGCCAAGGCTCTCGGCGCGCCGGCCGGGCTGAACTGGCACGACTGTGCGGTCGTGCCCGACCCGGACGGGCGACCCTGGCTGGCCGTCACCGGCACGGTGGCGGCCGCCGCGGCCGAGCGGGGGATCAACCGCTGGCATCTGTCGTTGTCGCACGACGGCGGCATCGCGTCGGCCATGGTGGTCGCGGAACGGTGAGCCGGCCCGGTCGGTCGGTCGGCCGGTCCGGGGCGAACGGGACGAACGGACGGGACGGGGTGGCATGAGACCGGTGTGGCGGGTCGCGGACGTACGCGCGGCGGAGGCGGGCCTCATGGCCACCCTGCCGCCCGGGGCGCTGATGCAGCGGGCCGCCGCCGGGCTGGCCCGCCGCTGCGCGCTGCTGCTCGCCGATCGGGGCGGCGTCTACGGCGCCCGGGTGCTGCTGCTGATCGGCTCCGGCGACAACGGCGGCGACACGCTCTACGCGGGCGCGCACCTGGCCCGCCGGGGCGCGGCGGTCGCCGCTCTGTTGCTCACCCCGGGCCGGGCGCACGCCGAGGGGCTGGCCGCGCTGCGGGCCGCCGGCGGGCGGGTGGTCGACCGGCCGCCGGCCGTGGTGGACCTGGTGCTCGACGGCATCGTCGGGATCGGCGGCACCGGCGGGCTCCGGGAGACCGCCGACCAGCTCGCCGCGAGCCTGGCCGAGCGCAGCGGGCGGGACGGCACCCGCGCCACGGTGGTCGCGGTGGACGTGCCGAGCGGCGTCGCGGTGGACACCGGGCACGTGCCGTTGACCGCCTCCGGCCGGCCCTGCGCGGTGCGCGCCGACGTGACGGTCGCCTTCGGCGCGCTGAAGCCGGCTCTGGTGGTCGGCCCGGCCGCGCCGCTCGCCGGGCACGTCGAGCTGGTCGACATCGGGCTGGAGCCGTGGCTGCGCGGCAGCCCGGCGCTGCGCGTCACGGAGTGGTCCGACGTGGTCGACTGGTGGCCCCGGCTCGGCCCCTCCTCGGAGAAATACAGCCGGGGCGTCGTCGGGGTGGCGACCGGCTCGGCCACCTACCCGGGTGCGGCGGTGCTCTCGGTGGCCGGCGCGCTGGCCGGCCCCACCGGCATGGTCCGCTACGCGGGCGGCGCCCGCGCGGAGGTGCTGCACCAGCACCCGTCGGTGATCGCCACCGACCGGGTCGCCGACGCCGGCCGGGTGCAGGCCTGGATCTGCGGCTCGGGGCTGGGCACCGGTGCGGAGTCCGCCGCCGAGCTGCGCGCGGTGCTCGCCGCGCCGGTGCCGGTGGTGCTCGACGCCGACGCGCTCACCCTGCTGGTCGACGGCAAGCTGGCGGACCGGCTGCGCGGGCGGGACGCGCCGATCGTGGTGACCCCGCACGACCGGGAGTACGCCCGGCTCTGCGGCGAGACCCCGGGGGCGGACCGGGTCGGGGCCGCGCTGCGGCTGGCGGCCTGGATGAACGCGGTGGTGCTGCTCAAGGGTGATCGCACGATCATCGGCACCCCGGACGGCCGGGCGTACGTCAACCCGACCGGCACCCCGGTGCTGGCCACCGGGGGCACCGGGGATGTGCTGGCCGGGCTGCTCGGCTCGCTGCTCGCCGCCGGGCTGACGGCGGAGCGGGCGGCCGCCGCGGCGGCGTACCTGCACGGGCTGGCCGGCCGGGAGGCGGCGCGCGGCGGCCCGGTGACCGCGCCCGACGTGGCGACCGCGCTCCGCCCGGTCCTGGCCCGACTGCCCTGACCGCGGCGGCCGCCGGCGGGCGGCCGACCGGCCCGCCGTGCGGCTCACGGCCACGGTGATCACGGACGGAAGTAGGCTGGGGGCATGTGGCAGTCGGAGGTGCGCGTCGACCTGGACGCGATCCGGGAGAACGTGGCCCGGCTCAAGTCGGGCACCAGCGCCGAGCTGATGGCGGTGGTCAAGGCCGACGGATACGGCCACGGCATGGTCCCGGCCGCCCGCGCGGCGCTCGACGCCGGGGCGGACTGGCTCGGCGTCTGCACCCTCGACGAGGCGCTCCTGCTGCGCCAGGAGGGGGTGACCGCGCCCGTGCTGGCCTGGCTGCTCGACCCGGGGCTGCCGCTGCACGACGGGGTCGCGGTCGGTGTCGACCTCGGCTGCGCCAGCCTCGCCCAGCTTGACGAGATGATCGAGGCGGGCCGGCGGGCGGACCGCCCGGCCCGGGTGCACCTCAAGATCGACACCGGGCTGTCCCGCGGCGGGGCCACCGTCGCCGACTGGCCGGCGCTGCTGGAGGCCGCCGCGAAGGCCCAGGCCGACGGCCTGGTCGAGGTGGTCGGCGTGTGGAGCCACTTCGTCTACGCGGACTCGCCCGGCCACCCCACCACCGACCGGCAGTTGGCGGTGTTCCACGAGGGGCTGGAGATGGTGGAGCGGGCCGGGCTCCGCCCCCGCTACCGGCACCTGGCCAACTCGGCGGCCACCCTGACCCGCCCGGACACCCACTTCGACCTGGTCCGCCCCGGCCTGGCGGTCTATGGCCTCTCGCCGATCGAGGGCGAGCAGTTCGGTCTGCGCCCGGCGATGACCGCCCGGGCCCGGGTGATGCTGACCAAGCGGGTCCCGGCCGGCACCGGCGTCTCGTACGGCCACACCTACCTCACCGAGCGGGAGGCCAACCTGGCGGTCGTCCCGCTCGGCTACGCCGACGGGGTGCCCCGGCACGCCTCGAACACCGGCCCCGTCCAGCTCGGCGGCAAGCGGCGCACCATCTCGGGCCGGGTCTGCATGGACCAGTTCGTCATCGACTGCGGTGAGGACGAGGTGGCCGCCGGGGACGTGGCCACCCTCTTCGGCAGCGGCGCGGACGGCGAGCCCACCGCCGACGACTGGGCCGAGGCGGTCGGCACCATCAACTACGAGATCGTGACCCGGTTCGGCGGCGTCCGGGTGCCGCGCGTCTACGACGGCGAGCGCCCATGAGTCAGCGGTTCCGGGTGCCCCGGCCACGGACGGCCGCGGGCCGGGTCGCCGGGCTGGTGGGCGCCGCGGTCGGCGTCGCCGCCGCCGGGCTCGCCGCGGGGGTGGTGAGCGAGCGGGTCCTGGTCCGCCGCCTCAAGTCCGACCCCACCGATCCGTACGCCGACGAGGTCTTCGGCGAGCAGCGGTACGACGCGGCGTACCGGCTGGAGATGCCGGACGGCACCGACATCCACGTGGAGGTGGTCGAGCCGACCCGGCCGGTCGCCGGGCAGCCGACCGTGGTGCTGGTGCACGGCTTCTGCCTGGACATGGGGACGTTCCACTTCCAGCGCAAGCTGCTCGCCGCGCGCGGCGACTACCGGATCGTCGCCTACGACCAGCCCGGGCACGGCCGCTCCGGGAAGCTGGAGGGCGGCGACTACGACCTGGCCGCGCTGGGCCACACCCTGCGCCGGGTGATCGACGAGGTGGCCCCGGAGGGACCGCTGGTGCTGATCGGCCACTCGATGGGCGGCATGACGATCATGGCGCTGGCCGAACTCCACCCGGAGCTGTTCGGCGACCGGGTGGTCGGCACGGTGCTGATGGCCACCTCGGGCGGGCTGCTCGCGGAGACCAAGCTGGTGGCGCCGGCGCTGCTCGGCCGGGTCGGCGCGCCGATGATCTACATGATGAGCAACGCCACCCGGTACGGCGGCACGGTGATCGACAAGGCCCGCAAGTCGACCTCCAACGTGGCCTGGCTGCTCACACGCAGGTACGGCTTCGGCACCCCGAAGCCCAGCCCGGCCCTGGTGTCGTACGTCGAGCGGATGAACTCCCGCACCTCGGCCGACACGGTCACCCGCTACCTGCGTACCCTGGCCACCCACTCGCGGTTCCCGGCGCTGGCCGCGCTGGCCGGCACGCCGGTGCTGGTGATCGTGGGGGACAAGGACATGATCACGCCGGTGACCCACTCCGAGGAGATCGTCCGGCGGCTGCCGCACGCCGAGTTCGTGAAGATCCACGACAGCGGGCACGTGGTGATGCTGGAGCACGCCGACGAGGTGAACGCGGCGCTGGAGAGGTTCCTGGAGTCGCTGTGAGCGCGAGGAGTGAGCCGGGGTTGCGAGCCCCGCAGTCGCGAGCCGAGGTGGCGCTGTGAGCGCGAGGAGTGAGCCGGGGTTGCGAGCCCCGCAGTCGCGAGCCGAGGTGGCACTGTGACCGTGGTGCTGGAGCTGAAGACGGTCGAGGACACCCACGAGTTCGGCCGCCGGCTGGCCGGGGTGCTGCGCGCCGGTGACCTGCTGCTGCTCAGCGGCCCGCTGGGCGCCGGCAAGACGGCGCTGACCCAGGGCATCGGCGCCGGCCTCGGGGTGCGAGGCGACATCACCTCGCCGACCTTCGTGATCGCCCGGGTGCACCGGCCGGATCCGGCCCGGGGCGGCCGGGTGAGCCTGGTGCACGCCGACGCGTACCGGCTGGGGGAGTCGGCCGACCCGCGCGCCGAGATCGACGACCTGGACCTGGACGCCTCGGTGGACGAGGCGGTCACCGTGGTGGAGTGGGGCGAGGGGATGGTCGAGCAGCTGGTCGACGCCCACCTGCGAATCCGCATCGACCGGCGGGACGACGACACCCGGGTGGTCACCCTGGAACCGGTGGGCGGCGACTGGGCGCGGCGGCTCGCCACCCTGGACTGACGCCTGTCGTACCCGCTGCCTACAGTGCCGGGGACCGATCAGCCACGGTGAAAGGTTGCCGATGCCCGACGACGCCCCCACCCTCGACCTGCTGGCGCTCCTGCCCGACGCCTGGCGGGCCGCGCTCATCCCGCACCTCGACCCGGCCCGCACCGCGGCGCTGGCCGAGTTCGTCGCCGGGGAATACGCCACCCGCACCGTCTTCCCGCCGGTCGAGGACCTCTTCTCGGCCTACCGGCTGTGCGGGCCGGCGGAGACCCGGGTGCTGATCCTCGGGCAGGACCCCTACCACCGGGCGGGGCAGGCGCACGGGCTGAGCTTCAGCGTGCGCGAGGGGGTGACGGTGCCGCCGTCGCTGCGCAACGTCTTCAAGGAGCTGGGCGAGGACCTGGGCGTGCCGAAGCCGGCCGGCGGCAACCTGAGCGGCTGGGCGGCGCAGGGCGTGCTGCTGCTCAACGCGGTGCTCACCGTCCGGCAGGCCACCCCCGGCTCGCACGCTAACAAGGGCTGGGAGGAGTTCACCGACGCCACCATCCGGGCCCTGGACGCGCTCGACCAGCGGGTGGTCTTCCTGCTCTGGGGCGGCTACGCGCGCAAGAAGGCCGCCCTGGTCACCAACCCGAACCACGTGGTGCTGGAGGCCGGTCACCCGAGCCCGATGAACCCGCGCGGCTTCCTGGGCAGCCGCCCGTTCAGCGCGGCCAACAAGGCGCTGGCCGACGCCGGCCTGCCCACCATCGACTGGGACCGCACCGCCGGCTGAGCATCGACGCAGGGCTATCGTTCCGTGGCGGACGGTAGTAGGCTCTTCCCCGTTCGCGCCCGGAGCGGGGGAGGCAGCGGTGTCGGCGACCATCACCTCGGACGGCTGGTCGACGGCGCCCGCGGCGCTGGCGGAGAACGCCGACCGGTTCCTGGCGCTGGCCCGCTCGGTCCCGCCGGCCACCATGGTCACCGCCGACTGGACGGCCGCCGAGACCCTGGCCCACCTCGCCTCGATCGCGCAGCTCTACGTCGGGCTGGTCGACCCGGCCGGTGAGCCGCTGCCGGTCCCCGGGCTGGGCGAGCGGCTTCCGCTGGTCACCGTCGACACCGTGGCCGACGCCAACGAGCTGGTGCTGCGGCACCTGACCGAGCGCGACCCGGCGCGCCTGCTCGACCGGCTGCGCCGCGACGTCGACCGGCTGCTGGCGACCTGCGCCGGGCGCAGCCCGGACGAGGTGGTGCCCTGGCTGGGCGACGCCCGGGTCCCGCTCCCCGGTCTCTTCGCCCACCTCGTCAACGAACTGCTGCTGCACGGCTGGGACCTGGCCCGGGCGACCGGCCGGCCGTGGTCGGTCCCGTCCCGGGACGCGGTGCTCTTCCTCGACCTCTTCCTGGCCGGGGTGGTCCGGCACGGCTACGGCCGGCTGCTCGACGGGGTGGAGCCGCCGCGTCGCCGGATCGTGGTGCGGTTCGCCTCGGCGTACGCGGCGCCGCTGACGCTCGCGCTGGCCGACGGGCGGGTCAGGTTCGCCGCCCCGGACGAGCGGCCGGACGTGCGGGTCCGCTTCGACCCGGCGACGCTCAACCTGATGATGTTCGGGCGGATCAGCCGGGCCCGCGCCGTGCTCACCGGCCGGGTCCGCGTCGCCGGCCCGCGCCCCTGGCTGCTGCCCCGGTTCCTCACGGTCTTCCGCACCCCGAGCTGAGCCGCCATGCGGCCTCCGGGCTCAGCCGCGACGCGCACCCCGAGCTGAGTCCCGAGGCGGGAGGGGCGTCACCGCCGGTAACCGGGGCGACGACTAGGCTGGCATACCGTGCTCGTACTCGTGGTGGACTCCTCGACGCCCGCGGTGACCGCGGCGCTGGTCGAGGTCTCGGCGGACGGCGTCGCGGCCCGCGCGCAGCGCTGCACGGTCGACGCCCGGGCGCACGGCGAACTGCTCGCCCCGCAGGTCGACGCGGTGCTGGCCGACGCCGGCGCCCGCCCCGCCGACCTGGCCGCGATCGTGGCCGGGCTCGGTCCCGGGCCGTTCACCGGGCTGCGGGTGGGCCTGGTCACCGCCGCCACCATGGGCCAGGTGCTCGGCGTCCCCACGTACGGGGTCTGCTCACTGGACGGGATCGGCCACCCGGTGGCGGTCGGCGAGCCGGTCCTGGCGGCCAGCGACGCCCGCCGCCGGGAGGTCTACTGGGCCGTCTACGACGGCGCCGGCCAGCGCATCGCCGGGCCGAACGTGGACACCCCGGCGG
Organism: Micromonospora sp. I033; assembly: GCF_053890995.1. Taxonomy (NCBI): domain Bacteria; kingdom Bacillati; phylum Actinomycetota; class Actinomycetes; order Micromonosporales; family Micromonosporaceae; genus Micromonospora; species Micromonospora sp. I033. Next base: position 30,333 of record NZ_JBSSLX010000009.1, read on the forward strand.
TCGCCGCCGAGCGGGCCCGGGGCCTGGCCGTCACGGTGGCCGTCGGTGACGGCGCGCACCGGTACGCCGACGTCCTCGGCCTGCCGGTCCGGGAGGAGCCGCGCTACCCGGACGCTGTGGCGCTGGCCCGCCTGGCCGCGGAGCGGATCCGCGCGGGCGCCCCCGGCGAGCCGCTCACCCCGCTCTACCTGCGCCGCCCGGACGCGGTGGCGGCCACCGGCCACAAGCCGGTCCTGCAATGAGCCAGGTCCGACTGGGCCGGTTCCGCTGGTGGCACGTCGAGGAGGTGCTGCCCCTGGAGGCGGACCTGTTCGGCGCCGAGCGGTGGTCGCCCGCGATGTTCTGGAACGAGCTGGCCAACGGCCACCACTATGTGGTCGCCACCGACGACGACGGCGCGGTGCTCGGCTACGCCGGGCTCATGGTGGCGCCGCCCGACGAGGCGTGGGTGCAGAACGTCGCGGTCCGCCGGGACGCCCAGCGCCGGGGGATCGGCCGGCTGCTGCTGGAGGCGCTGCTCGCCGAGGCGGCCCGGCGCGGGGTGCGCAGCACGCTGCTGGAGGTCGCCGCCGACAACGCCGCGGCCCAGCGGCTCTACGCGATGTACGGCTTCGAGCCGATCGGCGTGCGCCGCGGCTACTACCAGGCAAGCAACACCGACGCGCTGGTCATGCAGCGCAACGAGGACTGACGCGCATGGCTGACGAACCACTGATCCTCGGCATCGAGACCTCCTGCGACGAGACCGGTGTGGGCATCGTCCGCGGGCACACCCTGCTCGCCGACGCACTGGCCTCCAGCGTCGAGGAGCACGCCCGGTTCGGCGGCGTGGTGCCCGAGGTGGCCAGCCGCGCCCACCTGGAGGCCATCGTGCCGACCATGGACCGGGCGCTGCGCGAGGCCGGGGTGACGATCGCCGACATCGACGCGATCGCCGTGACCTCCGGGCCGGGCCTGGCCGGCGCGCTGCTCGTCGGAGTCGCCGCCGCCAAGGGGTACGCGGTGGCCGCCGAGAAGCCGGTGTACGGGGTGAACCACCTCGCCGCGCACGTGGCCGTGGACACCCTGGAGCACGGCCCGCTGCCCGAGCCGGCCATCGCCCTGCTGGTCTCCGGCGGCCACTCCTCGCTGCTGCGCGTCGACGATCTGGCCCGGGAGGTCACCCCGCTCGGCGCGACCATCGACGACGCGGCCGGCGAGGCGTTCGACAAGGTGGCCCGGCTGCTCGGGCTGCCCTTCCCGGGCGGCCCGTTCATCGACCGGGAGGCGCGTGCCGGCGACCCGGCGGCGATCGCCTTCCCGCGCGGGCTGACCGCGCCCAAGGACCTGGCCGGGCACCGCTTCGACTTCTCCTTCTCCGGGCTGAAGACGGCGGTGGCCCGGTGGGTGGAGGCCCGGCAGCGGGCCGGCGAGCCGGTGCCGGTGGCCGACGTGGCCGCGTCCTTCCAGGAGGCGGTCTGCGACGTGCTGGTCGGCAAGGCGCTGGACGCCTGCCGGAGCAGCGGCATCGACACCCTGGTGATCGGCGGCGGCGTGGCGGCCAACTCGCGGCTGCGCGCGATGGCCGAGCACCGGGCGGCGAAGCACGGCGTCCGGGTGCGTACGCCCCGGCCGAAGCTCTGCACCGACAACGGCGCGATGGTGGCCGCGCTCGGCTCGCACCTGGTCGCCGCGGGGGTCGCCCCGAGCCGGCTGGACCTGCCGGCCGACTCCGCCATGCCGCTGACCGTGATCAGCGTCTGAGGCGGGAGGGGACCGACGTGATCGTCCGGATGTGGGAGGCGAAGGCCGAGCCGTACGGCTTCGCCGACCTGATCACCTGGGTCTGCGAGACCGCGCTGCCCGAGTTCGAGCACGAGCCGCTGCACCTGTCCAGCGAGGTGTTCTCCTCCACCGACAACCGCGTGGTGGTCATCTCGAAGTGGCGGAGCAACCCGCGGGAGCTGCCCGAGCCGCCCATGCGGCTGGTCGCCCGGCCACCGCACAGCTGGGACTTCACGCAGGTCGATCGCTGACCCGGCGGGCCGCCTGACCGGCGGGAAACCCGTTGGCGTCCGCCCCGGCCCGGCACCTAGCGTCGGGTGGTCATGCGCTTCTCACCCGCCGGCGATCCCGGCACCCCCGACGCCCGGTCCGCCACCCGTTACCTGGTCTGGCTCGCCGGTCGGCATCCCGTGTTCTTCGGCGCCGCCATCACCCTCGGCGTCATCTGGATGGTGGCCCAGGCGCTGATGCCGGCCGCCGTCGGCCGGGCGGTCGACGCCGGCCTCGCCCAGCGCGACCCGGACGCCCTGCTCCGCTGGGGTCTCGTCCTGCTCGGGCTGGGCGTCGTCCAGGCGACCGCCGGCATCCTGCGGCACCGCTGCGCCGTGCACAACTGGCTCGGTGCCGCGTACCGGACCGTGCAGGTCACCGTGGACGCCACCAACCGGCTCGGGGCCGCGCTGCCCCGCCGGGTCGCCGCGGGCGAGGTGGTGAGCATCGGTACGTCCGACATCGAGCACATCGGCAGCGCGGTCGACATCACCGCCCGGGGCACCGGCGCGGTGGTCGCGATCGGCACCGTGTCGGTGATCCTGCTCACCGCCTCCCTGCCGCTCGGCCTGGTGGTGGTGCTCGGGGTGCCGCTGCTGATGGCGCTGGTGGCGCTGCTGATCCGGCCGCTGCACCGGCAGCAGGTGGCGTACCGGGAGTCGACCGGCGAGCTGACCGCCCGCGCCGCCGACATCGTCTCCGGGCTGCGGGTGCTGCGCGGGGTGGGCGGGGAGCCGGTGCTGGGCGCCCGCTACCGGGAGCAGTCCCAGGCGCTGCGGGCGGACGGCCTGCGGGTGGCCCGGGTGGAGTCGCTGATCCAGGCCGCGCAGATCCTCCTGCCCGGCGTTTTCGTGGTGCTGGTGACCTGGCTCGGGGCCCGGTTCGCGCTGCGCGGCGAGATCAGCGCCGGCCAGCTCGTCTCCTTCTACGGCTACACGGCGTTCCTGGTCAGCCCGCTGCGCAACCTCACCGAGGCGGCCGACAAGCTGACCCGGGGGCACGTCGCGGCCCGCCGGGTGGTGCGGCTGCTGCGCCTCGCCCCGGAGTTCACCGACCCGGCCCGCCCGGTGCCGGTGCCCGAAGGGCCGGGCGAGCTGGTGGACGTCCGCTCCGGGCTGGTGCTTCGGCCGGGCCGGCTCACCGCGCTGGCCGCCACCGCACCGGAGGACGCCGCCGAGATCGCCGACCGGCTGGGCCGGTACGCCGACGGGGACGTGACGCTGCACGGCGTACCGCTGCGGGACGTGGCGCTGGCGACGGTGCGCGAGCGGATCCTGGTGGCCGACAACGACGCGCAGCTGTTCAGCGGCGCGCTCCGCGCCGAGCTGGATCCGCACGACCGGAGGGAACCCCGCGCGGTCGAGGCGGCGCTGGCCGCGGCGAGCGCCACGGACATCGTCGAGGCGCTGCCCGACGGCCTGGACAGCCCGGTCGCCGAGCGCGGCCGGGAGTTCTCCGGCGGGCAGCGGCAACGGCTGCGGCTGGCCCGGGCGCTGGTCGCCGACCCGGAGACGCTGGTCCTGGTCGAGCCGACCAGCGCGGTCGACGCGCACACCGAGGCCCGGATCGCCGACCGGCTGGCCGCCGCGCGGCGCGGCCGGACCACGCTGGTCTGCACCACCAGCCCGCTGGTGCTCGGCCGCGCCGAGCACGTGGTCTTCGTGGAGGACGGCAAGGTGGTCGCCGAGGGTCGCCACGACGAGCTGCTCGCCGCCGAGCCCCGGTACCGGGCCACGGTGAGCCGGGAGGAGGACCGGTGAGCAACGCCCTGCCCGTCGCCGACGCGCAACAGGTCCGCCGGTACGCGCGGGAGCTGGCCCGCCGGCACCCGCGCGGCCTGGCCGCCGCGCTCGGCCTGCACGCGCTCGCCGCGGCGGCCGGCCTGGTCGCGCCCCGGCTCCTCGGCGACCTGGTCGAGGGGATCTCGCGCGGGGTCGGCGCGGTCACCGTGGACCGGGTCGCGCTGGCCATCGCCGGCTTCGTGGTCGCCCAGTCGGTGCTGGTCCGCTTCGCCCACCTGGCCTCGGCCCGGCTCGGTGAGCGGGTCCTCGCCGAGCTGCGCGAGGAGTTCGTCGACCGGGTGCTCGCCCTGCCGCTGTCCACCGTGGAGCGGGCCGGCACCGGTGACCTGCTCACCCGCACCTCCCGGGACGTCGCCGCGCTGTCCCGGACGGTCCGGTTCGCCGCACCGGAGACGCTGATCTCGGCGGTCACCGTGCTGCTGATCCTCGGCGCGCTGGTGCTGACCGGCCCGCTGCTGGTGCTGCCCTGCCTGGTCGCGGTGCCGGTGCTGGTCGCTGGCACCCGCTGGTACCTGCGCCGGGCGCCGGAGGGGTACCTGCGGGAGAACGCCGCGTACTCCGACATCACCGACGGGATCAGCGAGACGGTCGAGGGGGCGCGGACCACCGAGGCGCTGCGCCAGGCGGCCCGCCGCCGGGCCCGCAGCGACGCCGACATCAGCCGCTCGTACGCGGCCGAGTCCTACACGCTGAAGCTGCGGACGGTCTTCTTCCCGGTCGCCGAGATCGGTTACCTGCTGCCGGTGGCCGGCACGCTGCTGCTCGGCGGCTGGTTCTACCTGGAGGGCTGGGCGAGCCTCGGGCAGGTCACCGCGGCCACCCTCTACGCCCAGCAGCTGGTGGACCCGGTCGACCGGCTGCTCTCCTGGCTGGACGAGTTCCAGGTCGGCGGCGCCTCGCTGGCCCGGCTGCTCGGCGTGACCGCCGAGCCGGCCGACACCTCCGCCGCGCCTCCCGACCGGCGGCCGGTGACCGACGACGGGCGGCTCGCCGCCCACGACGTCCGGTACGCGTACCGCGCCGGGCACGACGTGCTGCACGGGGTGACCCTGGTGCCCCGGCCGGGGGAGAAGCTGGCCATGGTCGGCCCGTCCGGCGCCGGGAAGTCCACCCTGGGCCGGCTGCTGGCCGGGGTGCACGCGCCGCGCGCCGGCACGGTGACCGTGGACGGCCGGCCGCTCACCCTGCTTCCCCTGGCCGAGCTGCGCACCCACGTCGCGCTGGTCAGCCAGGAGCACCACGTGTTCATCGGCACGCTGGCCGACAACGTGGCGATGGTCCGCCCGGACGCCGGCCCCGCCGAGGTACGCGCGGCGCTCGCCGCGGTCGACGCGCGGGACTGGGCGGAGGCGCTGCCGGACGGGCTGGACACCCGCGTCGGGGCGGGCGGGCATCCGCTCTCGCCGGCCCAGGCGCAGCAGCTCGCGCTGGCCCGGCTGGTGCTCGCCGACCCGCACACCCTGGTGCTGGACGAGGCCACCTCGCTGATCGACCCCCGGGCGGCCCGGGCGCTGGAACGCTCGCTGGCCGCCGTGCTCCAGGGCCGGACGGTCATCGCCATCGCGCACCGGCTCTTCTCCGCGCACGACGCGGACCGGGTGGCGGTGGTCGAGGACGGCCGGATCACCGAGCTGGGGTCGCACGACGAGCTGGTGGCGGCCGATGGCTCGTACGCCGCCCTCTGGCGGTCCTGGCACGGCTGAGCGAAAGGCCCCACCGGGCACACCGGTGGGGCCTTGAGCGTGCCGCGCGGTCAGGTGCGGCGCAGCAGCCGCCACGTCGCGTACCCGCCGGTGCCCAGGGCGAGTAGGAAGACGGCCCACACGACCGTGGTGCTGACCCGGACCCCACCGTTGCTGCCGACGTTGGCCCCGGCGGCGGCGATCAGCGAATCGCTCTGTGCCGGGGGCATCGCGGGAGGCGGGAGCTGCTGCCAGCGGACCAGCCCGGTGCTCTCCAGCATCAGCATGTGATTGGTGACGAAGGTGTTCGTCTGGTCGGCGAGCTTGCGCACGATCGGGTCCCGGGTGCTGGCCCGGACCGCGCCGATCACCGGGAAGATGTTGCCGTGCGCGACCCGGAGCCGGGTCACGAAGATCTGGTCGAACTGGGCGCCGGTGGCGTTCTGCATCTCGGTCAGCCAGCCCTGCTGCTGGGTGGTCGGGGTGGTCGGCAGGGTGGCGCCCAGCTTGTTCGCGGCCTCGACCACGAGCTGGTCCAGGACGCCGTGCTGTCGCGCGATCTCCGCGCCGATCTCCCGTACCCGCTTCGACTGGCCCTTCTCGGCGGCCATCTGCCCGGCCGGCATCTCCCAGAGCCCGGCCAGTCGTACCCCGTTGAGCAGCGTCATGTCGGCGGCGTTGAGCTGCACACCGGGGTTGGGCGCGGCCTGTGCCGTGCCGGGAAGGACGCCGATCCCCGCGGCGAGCGCGACGAGCAGCAGGGTCACCCGGTGCGCCAGCCGGCGGCGTGCGGATTCCAGCGGTGCCATGGTTGCGGTGCCTCCTCGGTCCGGACCGGTACGCGGGATGGCGCGGACGGCCGCCCCCGCGGCCGTCCGTCCGCCCACTGGTACGGATCACGGCCCGATTCAGTTCACCGGGACGCGCGGCCGGTCAGCCGACGTCGAGCGGGTCGGCGAGGAGGCGTTCGAAGGCCAGCTCGGCGGCGCCGATCAGGGCCGCGTCCTCACCGAGCTTCGGGGTGCGCAGCCGCACGTGTTCCAGGCAGGCGGGCAGCCCGTTGGAGTTGAGCCGGCTGCGCACCTGGGCGGCGGCGGCCAGGTAGAGGTCGCGCATGGTGCCGCCGAAGATGACCATCTCCGGGTTGAAGATGTTGACCAGGTTGGCCACGCCGAAGCCGAGCCAGTCGCCGGCCTGCCGGACGGCGGTCTGGGCCCGCGCGTCGCCCCGGTCGGCGGCGTCGAAGACGGCCAGCAGGGCCTCGCGGCCCCGGGCGTCGGAGCGGCCGGCGGCCCGGAGCAGTCCGTGCTCGCCGATCTCGGTCTCCCAGCAGCCGCGCCGCCCGCAGTCGCAGCGCACGCCGTCGCGGACCACCACCATGTGGCCGACCTCGCCGCTGTAGCCGCCGTGTCCGGTGAGCCGCCGCCCGCCGGCGATGATGCCGGCGCCGACGCCGACGTCCCCGTAGAGGTAGATGACGTTGTCGCAGCCGGCCGCGGCGCCCCGGGCGTGCTCGGCGAAGGCGGCCACGTCGGCCACGTTGCCCACCGTGATGGGCACGTCGACGCCCAGCTCCGCGGCGAGCGCCGCGCCGATCGGCTCGTCCACCCAGCCGGTGGTCGGGCTGAGCCGGACCAGCCCGTCCTCCCGGCGGACCATGCCGCAGACCGCGACCCCGGCGCCCACGCAGATCGAGTCGGGCGGCACCGCCCGGTGCATCTGCTTGACCGCGCCGGCCAGCAGCGGGGCGGCCTCCTCGGCGACGAGGTTGCGCGGCCGTTCCAGTTCCCGGCGGTCGAGCACCTCACCGCCGAGCCCGACCCGCGCGGCCCGCAGCCGGTCCACCTCGACGCTGTACGCGTACGCGTAGACCCGGGCCGACTCGGGCCGGACGACCAGCGAGGGTCGTCCGGCCCGGCCGGTCTCCTTCGGCGTCCCCTCGCTGACCAGACCGGCGCCGGCCAGGTCGGCGGTCAGCGCGCCGATGGTGCTGCGGTTGAGGCCGAGCGCGGTGGTCAGCTCCGCGCGGGTGGTGGCTCCGCGCACGTGCACGTAGCGGAGCAACGCGCCCAGGTTCTGCCGACGGATCTCGTCCTGGCTGGGTCCCGCGCGCATCGCCACCGTCATGCCCGTACCGGGTTCAGCGGGTGCCCGTGGCGGCCGAGCGGCGCCGCGACAGGGCGTCGACACCCGCGGCGAGCATGAGCACCAGGCCGGTGAAGATGTACTTCAGGCCGGCGCTGAGGTCCAGCAGTCCCATGCCGTTGATGATGACAGCCACCACGGCGCCGCCGAGCACCGCGTTGATCATCCGGCCCTTTCCGCCGAAGAGGCTGGTGCCTCCGATGACGGCCGCGCCGACCGCGTAGAGCAGGACATTGCTGCCGCCCGTGTTGGGGTCGACGGACCGGTCCTTGCTGGCCGCGATGATGCCGCCGATCGCCGCCATCCCCGAGCAGATCACGAAGGCGGAGATCTTGATCCGGTCCACGTTGATACCGGCCCGCCGCGCGGCTTCCGCGTTCCCACCGACCGCATAGAGGTGCCGGCCGTACGCGGTGCGGTCGAGCACGAACGTCCAGAAGATGAGCAGGACCGCGATGATGGGCACGACCACCGGCATGCCCTTGTTCGACGAGATCAGCGTGTTGATGCTGCGCTCCTGGTTGAGCACGTAGACGGCCGAGCCGATCAGGACGGCGACCCCGACGATCCGGGCGCCCACCACGGCGATCGGGTCGGTGACCAGGCCGCGCGCGGCCCGGTTCCGGTGCCGCAGCAGCTGCGCGGCGGCGTACCCGAGGATCGCGACGGCGGCCAGCAGCCAGCCGACGGCCGGCGGGATCAGGCCGTTCTCGATGCCGACGATCACGTCGTCACCGATCGAGATGTTGGTGCCCTCCTTCATCAGCAGCAGCACCACACCCTGGAAGCCGAGGAAGCCGGCGAGGGTGACCACGAAGGACGGGATGCCCACCTTGGCCACCAGGAAGCCGAGCGTCAGACCGATGATCACGCCAGTGGCGAGGGCGGCCGACACGGCCACGTACCAGGGGTAGCCGAGCACGCTGACGACGTTGGCCAGGATGGCCGCGCACACACCGCTGGCGAAACCGGCAGAGAGGTCGATCTCACCGAGCAGCAGCACGAAGATCAGGCCCATCGCGATCACCGTGACGGCGGCGCCCTGGGTGAAGAGGTTCGCGAAGTTCCCCGCGGAGAGGAAGACCGGGCGCACGATCGCGAAGACGACGCAGAGCACGACGAGACCGATGACGGCGGGCAGGGAGCCGAGGTCGCCGCCGCGTACCCGGGCGAGGTAGTTGCGGACGTGGTCGGCGACGGCGGGTGTGGGCGTGACGGCCGCCGGTCCGTCCTTCTTCACAGCGGTGGTGGTCATCGAAGGGCTCCCGGGGTGGCGTCGGCGTGCTCGCTGCCGTTGCCCGACCCGGCGCCGAGGCCGAGGTTGCCGGAGCGGCCGGCGGTGATCAGCTCGACCACCTGCGAGTGAGTGATCTCGGTGGTCTTCACCTGGGCGACCATCTGGCCGAGGTAGAGCGCGGCGATCCGGTCGGAGACGGCGAAGACGTCGTTCATGTTGTGCGAGATGAGCACCACGGCCAGGCCCTTGTCGGCCAGCCGGCGGACCAGCTCCAGCACCTGGGCGGTCTGCGCGACGCCGAGCGCGGCGGTCGGCTCGTCCAGGATGACCAGCTTGCTGTTCCAGAGCACGGCCTTGGCGATGGCCACGGTCTGCCGCTGCCCGCCGGAGAGGCTGGACACGTGCTGGCGCAGCGACTTGACGGTGCGGACACTCAGCCCGGCCAGGGTCTCGGCGGCCAACTGCTCCATGGTCGGCTCGTCCAGCACCACCCCGCTGCGCTTCTCCCGGCCCAGGAACATGTTCTGCACGATGTCGAGGTTGTCGCAGAGCGCGAGGTCCTGGTAGACCACCTCGATGCCGAGCCCGGCGGCGTCCCGCGGGTTGTGGATGGTCACCGGTCGCCCGTCGAAGAGGAATTCGCCGGCGTCGGTGGGGTAGATGCCGCTGATGCACTTCACCAGGGTCGACTTGCCGGCGCCGTTGTCGCCGACCAGCGCGGTCACCTCACCGGGATGGGCCGAGAAGGCGACATCGCGCAGAACCTGGACGGGACCGAAGCTCTTGTCGATCCCGCGTAGCTCCAGCAGGGGGGTCGCGGACACGGGGGTCTCCTTTTGTAACGGAGGGAAGATCTCGGACCCGTCCGTGACGTGCCGCCCGGCACGGTGGTCACCGTGCCGGGCGGCGTCGCCGGCGGGTTGAGGTGGGGCGGGTCAGCTGATGCCGGCGTCGGTGCAGAGCTTCGCGTACGCCCCGGTGCAGAGTTCTTCCTTGGTGACGAAGCCGTCGGCCACGACGTCCTTGACGTTGTCCTTGTAGATGGCCTTCGGGGTGAGCAGGACGGCGGCCACGTCCCGGCCGCCCTCCGGGTCCTTGACCGTCTGGCCGGTCTCCTTGCGCTCGCCCTTGGCCAGTGCGATCGCCAGGTCCGAGGCGGCCTTCGCCTCCTCCTTGATGGCCTTGTAGACCGTCATGCACTGGTCACCGGCGAGGATGTTCTGCAGGCCCTGGACGGTGGCGTCCTGGCCGGTCACCGGCACCTTGCCGTTGAGCTTGTTCTTCTTCAGCACCGAGATGGCCGCGTTGCCGAGACCGTCGTTGGCAGCCAGCACGCCGTCGATCTTGCCCTTGGTCTGGGTGAGCATCTGCTCGAAGATCACGCCCGCCTGCGCGTTGTCCCAGTCCGGAACCGACTGGTCCGGGCCCTTCACGTATTCCTTCGAGTCGAACTTCGGCTTGAGGATCGAGTCGTAGCCGTTCTTGAACAGGGTGGCGTTGTTGTCGGTCGGGGAGCCGTTCAGGTAGGCCACGACCGGGCTCTTGGCGCCCTTGTCGGTCAGGCACTTGCTCAGGCCCTCGCCCTGGAGCTTGCCGACCGCCTCGTTGTCGAAGCTGACGTAGTACTCGGCGGAGCCGCCCAGGGTCAGCCGGTCGTAGTCGATGGTGGCGACGCCCTGCGACTTGGCCTTCGCCAGGACGGCCTTGCCGGTGCCGGAGTCCAGGTTGACGATCATCAGAGCGGTGACGCCGCTGGTCAGCATGCCGTCGGCGATGGTGGAGAAGGCGGACTTGTCGCCCTGGGCGTTCTGGATGGTGTAGTCGACACCGGCGGCCTTGAAGGCCTCCTCCAGGAACTTGCGGTCCGCGCTCTCCCAGCGGGCGGAGGACTTGCTGTCCGGGAGGATCACGCCGATCTTCGGCTTCTTGTCGGTCGAGCCGCCGGCCTGGTCGGAACCGCCGTTGTCACCGCAGGCGGCCATGCTGCCGGTCGCGAGAAGACCGACGGCCGCGAAGGTGAGGAAGCCCTTGCGCATATGCATGGGTCCTTTCGGGGGTTGGGGGAGTTGTCGGTGTTTTGTTGTGCCCGGCAACGTATTCCTCCCCGCCGAAGCCGCGCAAGAGAGCCGAGGTCAGAAGTTTGTTGGCGGCAGTAACAATTCAGCAACGCAACTGACACCCCGTCGTCACCCCGCGAAGAGCGCTCCCTCGGACGGCCTGCGGAAACGCTCCCATGTAGCCGGTCAGGCGCTGGCGATCGGGGCGGTGACGGCCCCCGTCAACGCGACCAGGTCACCCGGGGCGAGTCGCAGTTGCAGGCCCCGACGCCCCGCCGAGACGTAGACCGCCGGATGCTCCAATGCGGACGCGTCGACGACCGTGGGCAGCCGCTTGCGCTGGCCGAGCGGGCTGATCCCGCCGCGGACGTACCCGGTGGTCCGCTCGGCCACGGTCCGGTCCGCCATGGCCGCCCGCTTGCCGCCGACCGCGGCCGCGAGAGCCTTGAGGTCCAGTTCCCCGGTGACCGGTACGACCGCCACGGTCAGCCCGCCGTCGACCTCGGTGACCAGCGACTTGAACACCTGGCCCGGGGGCACCCCGAGGGCCGCCGCGACCAGGGCGCCGTAGTTCGGCGCGTCCGGTGAGACGTCGTACGGGTGGGTGCTGTGCGCGATCTTCCGCTTGGTCAGCAGTGCCGTCGCCGGAGTGCCCTGTCCCGCCATGACCGCCAAGCTAACCGGCCCCCGCCCACCGGGCGAGCCGAAAACCGTCAGGCGGGAAGCGGGCGGCCGGTGGCTCGGGCCGCCGGCCTCCCGGCGGGCCGCCGGCCGGTCGGTTCAGGCGGGCACCGGCTGGCAGAGCAGCACGGTCGGTGCGCCGGCCACCCTGGTCAGCACCAGGCTGGCCGCCGCGTCGCCCGCCAGCTTCAGGTCCCGGCGCAGCTTCTCCGGTTCCAGCGCCGAGCCGCGTTTGAGGATCTCCACCCGGCCGACCCGGCGCTCCCGCAGCAGGGCGCGCAGCCGCTTCAGCGAGAACGGCAGCACGTCGGTGATCTCCAGGCAGCGGGCGAACGGGGTCGGTCGGGCCGTGTCGCCGTACAGGTAGGCGATGCTCGGGTCGGCCAGCGTGGCGTCGAGGTCGCGGGCCAACTCGGCGACCAGGTGCGCGCGCACCACCGCCGGATCCGGGTCGTAGAGGAAGCGGCGGGTCGCCCCGACCGGCGCCTCCGCGTCGCCCGCGCCGGTCAGCACATGTGCGGCGTCGCCGCGGAGCAGCGTGGCCCGACGGGGCACGTCGGCCAGCGCGCCGCACCAGAGCGCCGCCTCGACGAGGTCGCCGTCGACGCTCACCCACTCCGCCTCGGCCCCCGCCGGGATCAGCGCGTGGTCCAGCCCCGGGGCCACCTTCACCACCGTGTGCGGCACCCGCTCGGCCAGCCCGGTCACGAAGTCCCACGACGGCGAGTAGGAGTTCGGGTCGAAGATCCGCCGGCCGGTGCCGGCCTTCCGCCGGGCCGGGTCGCAGAAGACCCCGTCGACCCGGGTCACTTCGAACGCCGTGGCGTCCCCGCACTCCACCGTGAACCGGTCGGCCAGCCCGGCCGCCTCGGCGTTGGCGGCAGCCATCGCGGCGGTCAGCGGGTCGGCCTCGACGCCGTACACCCGGATGCCGGCCCGGGCCGCGGCGAGCGCGTCCGCCCCCAGGCCGCAACCCAGGTCGGCGAGCGTGGCGACGCCCGCGGCGCGCAGGCGTTCCGCCCGGCGCCGCGCCACGACGCCCCGGGTGGCCTGCTCCAGGCCCGCCCGGGTGAGGAACATGCCGTGGGCCGCGGGGCCGAACTTGCCGACCGCGCGGCGGCGCAGCTCCGCCTGGGTCAACGCCGCCGCCGCGAGGCCGGCCGGCACCCCGGCGGAGCGGAGCGCCGCCGCCGCCGTCAGCGGGTCGCCGCCGGCCACCCGCGCCGCCGCGTCGAGCGCGGCCGACCCCTCGGGGGTACGCAGGGCGGCGAACTGTTCCAGGTCCACCCGGACATTCTCCCGGCCACCCCGGGGCCGACCGCCCCCGGACCCCTGCGGCGACCCATGATCGACTCCACCTCGCCGGAGTGGCGGTGTGCGGGTCGTCGGGATACCGCCACGTCGCCGACCTGGAGTCGATCACCCAGATCTCGGCCGGCCCGGGGCGGTGGTGTCAGCGAGGGGTGGGGGCGGCGGCGACGAAGGCGCGCCAGCTCGCCGGGTCGAAGGTGAGCGCGGGGCCGCCCGGGTCCTTGCTGTCCCGCACGGCGACCACGCCGGGCAGGTTGTCGGCGACCTCCACGCAGGCGCCGCCGTTCTGGTTGCTGCGCGAGGCCTTGCGCCAGGTGGCACGGGTCAGGTCCATGATGTCGCCACTTCCTCGATCAGCCGGACGGACTGCCCCCGTGGCAGCGCCTCTCCTGCCACAGCCTCCCAGCGCCGACCAAGGGTGGCAATGTCGTTCGGGCCGTCCACGGTCTGTGCCCGGAGCTGGTTGTCGAGGTGGGCCAGCTCGGCGCCGCTGGCGAGTCGGGCCAGGATGAACGGGCCGGCGAGGCCGGCGTGCCAGAGCGCATCGGCCGGTACGACCCGGATCTGCACGTTCGGCTCCGCGCCGGCGGCCAGCAGGTGCTGGAGCTGCTCGTGCATGGCGATCCTGTCGCCGACCTGTCGGCGCAGCGCCTGCTCCTCAATCACCGCGACGAGCTGGGGTCGATCGCTGCCGGTCAGCACCGCCTGCCGGGCCAGTCGGGCCACCACCCGCGCCTCGATCTCCTCGGCCGTCAGCTCGCCGCCCACGCCGAGCATCGCCCGGGCATACCCCTCGGTCTGGAGCAGGCCGGGGATCACCGTGGGGTCGTACCAGCGCAGCGAGGTGGCCTCCCGCTCGATCTCCTCCCACGGGCGGAACCAGTCCGGCGCGGCGTGGAAACGGATCAGCTCCAGCATGGTGGCGAAGAGGCCGCCGGTCTTCAGCACCGCGTCGACCCGGGCCACGTAGTCCGGCCGGACCGGACGGTCGCCGGTCTCCACCGCGCTCACCTGCGACGACGAGTAGTTCACCAGCTTGCCCAGCTCCTCCTGGCTGAGCCCGCGCGCCTGCCGCGCCCGCCGGAGCTGGTCGCGCAGGAACGTCAACGTCGGCACCTGGGTCATCCGGCCCCCCCTCCTCGACGGCTACGGCCCCGAACGGTAGGGAGCCGGTCACCGTGCGTCGAGGCGTTCCGGGCATGTTGCGGCGACCCGTGGCGGAACTGTGGCGACACGGGAGGCGACGGGTTGGCACTCTCCTTGACGGAGTGCTAGCCGAGGAATAACCTGCGATTAGCACTCTCACCCTGAGGGTGCCAACGCCCGGGCCCTGGTGTCCGGGGGTTGAGCGCCAGGCGGACCGGCACCCGCGACGACGGCCCCGCCCGGTGGCATGTGGCAGATTGACGCCGGTCGGCGCGCCGACCGGCAACGACACCAAGTACCCCAGGAGGGTATGCCCGTGACTACCGCGACCAAGGTTGCGATCAAGCCGCTCGAGGACCGCATCGTGGTCCAGGCGAACGAGGCCGAGACCACCACCGCCTCGGGCATCGTGATCCCCGACACCGCCAAGGAGAAGCCGCAGGAGGGCACCGTCCTCGCTGTCGGCCCGGGCCGGATCGACGACAAGGGCAACCGCGTGCCGATCGACGTCAAGGTCGGCGACACCGTCCTCTACTCGAAGTACGGCGGCACCGAGGTCAAGTACGCCGGCGAGGAGTACCTGGTGCTCTCCGCCCGCGACGTCCTCGCGGTCATCGAGAAGTAAGCAACCGATCAGTGTCGTTGCCCCGGTCCGGCTCGCCGGGCCGGGGCAGCGTCGCTTGGAAGGGATACAGATGGCGAAGATCCTGAGCTTCTCGGACGACGCCCGGCACCTGCTGGAGCACGGTGTCAACGCCCTCGCGGACGCGGTCAAGGTCACTCTCGGCCCGCGCGGGCGCAACGTCGTCCTGGACAAGAAGTTTGGTGCGCCCACGATCACCAACGACGGCGTGACCATCGCCAAGGAGATCGAGCTCACCAACCCCTACGAGAACCTCGGCGCGCAGCTGGTCAAGGAGGTGGCGACCAAGACCAACGACGTCGCCGGCGACGGGACCACCACCGCGACCGTGCTGGCCCAGGCCATGGTCCGCGAGGGCCTGCGCAACGTGGCCGCCGGGGCCAACCCGACCGGCCTCAAGCGGGGCGTCGACGCGGCGGCCGCCAAGGTCTCCGAGGCGCTGCTCGGCCGGGCCGTCGAGGTGGCCGACAAGGAGTCGATCGCGCACGTCGCGACGATCTCCGCGCAGGACGCCACCATCGGCGAGCTGATCGCCGAGGCGATGGAGCGGGTCGGCCGCGACGGTGTCATCACCGTCGAGGAGGGCTCCGCCCTCACCACCGAGCTGGACGTGACCGAGGGTCTCCAGTTCGACAAGGGCTTCATCTCGCCGAACTTCGTCACCGACGTGGAGGGGCAGGAGGCGGTCCTGGAGGACCCGTACATCCTGATCACCACGCAGAAGATCTCGGCGATCGAGGAGCTGCTGCCGCTGCTGGAGAAGGTCCTCCAGAACAACAAGCCGCTGCTGATCATCGCCGAGGACGTCGAGGGCCAGGCCCTGTCCACGCTGGTGGTCAACGCGATCCGCAAGACCATCAAGGTCTGCGCCGTGAAGGCCCCCGGCTTCGGCGACCGCCGCAAGGCGATGCTGCAGGACATGGCGATCCTGACCGGCGCCGAGCTGGTCGCCCCGGAGCTGGGCTACAAGCTCGACCAGGTCGGCCTGGAGGTGCTGGGCACCGCCCGCCGCGTCGTGGTCGACAAGGAGAACACCACGGTCGTCGACGGTGGCGGCCAGTCCGCCGAGGTCGCCGACCGGGTCGCCCAGATCCGCAAGGAGATCGAGGCCTCGGACTCCGAGTGGGACCGGGAGAAGCTGGCCGAGCGGCTGGCGAAGCTATCCGGCGGCATCGCGGTGATCAAGGTCGGCGCGGCCACCGAGGTCGAGATGAAGGAGCGCAAGCACCGCATCGAGGACGCCATCGCCGCGACCAAGGCCGCGGTCGAGGAGGGTACGGTCCCGGGTGGCGGCGCCGCCCTGGCCCAGATCCTGCCGGTGCTCGACGACGACCTGGGCTTCACCGGTGACGAGAAGGTCGGGGTCTCGATCGTGCGCAAGGCGCTGGTCGAGCCGCTGCGCTGGATCGCCCAGAACGCCGGCCACGACGGCTACGTGGTGGTGCAGAAGGTCGCGGGCCAGGAGTGGGGCAACGGCCTCAACGCCGCCACCGGCGAGTACGTCGACCTGGTCAAGTCCGGCATCCTCGACCCGGTGAAGGTGACCCGCAACGCGGTCAGCAACGCCGCGTCGATCGCCGGCCTGCTGCTCACCACCGAGAGCCTCGTGGTGGAGAAGCCGGAGAAGGCCGAGCCGGCCGCCGCCGGTCACGGCCACGGCCACGGGCACGGCCACCAGCACGGCCCGGGCTTCTGATCCCGCGCCGTACGGCCTGACGTCAGGGCACACCGCCACCCGGCGGTGTGCCCTGATCCGTATCTGCTTACGGAACGCTGACGAGGTTGGCGGTAGCCCGCCCGGACCGACGACACTGGTCGCCGTGAGCAGCATGTCGCGCGGTCGGGCCGCGCTGGCCGGGGTCACCGCCGCCGCCGTCGCGATCGGCGTTGCCGAGCCGGTGGCCGTTCTCACCGGCCCGCGGTCCGCGCCGCTGATCGCGGTCGGCGGGCTGGTGGTCGACGTGGTGCCCGAGCCGCTCAAGCAGTTCGCCATCGCGGTGTTCGGCACGTACGACAAGATCGCCCTGCTGGTGGGCACGGCGCTGCTGCTGGCCGCGATCGCCGCGCTGCTCGGCGTGCTGGCGGCCCGGCGGCTCCGGATCGGCCTGGCCGGCATCGCGGCGTTCGCCGCCCTCGGGGTGGCCGCCGCGCTGACCCGGGCCGGCGCGGACGCCTTCGACGCGCTGCCCGCCCTGGTCGGCGGCGGGCTGGGGGCGCTCACGCTCTGGGCCTTCATGGCCGGCCCGCTGCGGGAGGACGCCGGGCCGCCGGCCTCGTCCCGGCCGTCGCCCACCCGGCCGACGCCGACGCCGACGCCGACGCCCGAGCCTTCGCTGTCCGCGCCCACGCCGCCCCCGGTCGTCGCGGCGCTCGCACCCGAGGAGCCTCCGGCCGGGTGGGAGCCGCTGGAGCCCGGCGACCACGAGTCGCGGCGGCGGTTCCTGCGCGGCGTCGGCCTGCTGGCCGGCACGGCGGCGGTGGCCGGCCTGGGTGGGCACTGGCTGGCCGGGCGGCGGGGCGTCGCGGCGGCCCGCGAGGCGGTGAAGCTGCCGGCCCCGGCGGCACCCGCCCCGCCGGTGCCGGCCGGCGCGGACCTGTCGGTGAGCCGGCTCGCCCCCTTCGTCACCCCGAACCGGGAGTTCTACCGGATCGACACCGCCCTGGTGGTGCCGCAGGTGGACCCGGCGACCTGGCGGCTGCGCATCCACGGCCGGGTCCGCAACCCGATCGAGCTGAGCTTCGACGACCTGCTCGCCCGGCCGATGGTCGAGCGGTACGTGACCCTGGCCTGCGTCTCCAACGAGGTGGGCGGGGACCTGATCGGCAACGCCCGCTGGCTGGGCGTGCCGATCAAGGAGTTGCTGGACGAGGCGCAGCCGGAGGAGGGGGCGGACCAGGTGGTCGGCCGCTCGGTCGACGGCTGGACCTGCGGCACCCCCACGGCGGTGCTGCGGGACGGGCGCGACGCGCTGCTCGCAATCGGGATGAACGGCGAACCGCTGCCGGTCGAGCACGGCTTCCCGGTGCGGATGGTGGTGCCCGGCCTCTACGGGTACGTCTCGGCGTGCAAGTGGGTGACCGAGCTGGAGCTGACCAGCTTCGCGGACTTCGACGCGTACTGGGTGCCGCGCGGGTGGTCGGCACAGGGACCGATCAGGACGCAGTCCCGGATCGACGCGCCGCGCCCGCGCAACCGGCTCACCGCCGGCCCCGTCACGGTGGCCGGGGTGGCCTGGGCCCAGCACCGGGGCATCCGCCGGGTCGAGGTACGCGTCGACGGCGGCCCCTGGCAGGAGGCGCCGCTGGCCCCGACGGTCTCGGTGGACACCTGGGTGCAGTGGTCGTGGCGCTGGGCCGCCACGCCGGGCGAGCACACCCTCCAGGTCCGGGCCACCGACGCCGCGGGGGAGGTCCAGCCGGAGCAGCGGCGCCCGGTCGCCCCGGACGGCGCCACCGGCTGGCACACCGTCACGGTGACGGTGGGCTGACGCGGGTCCTTCGTCCGGCGGATCCGGACATACCGCTCCGATCCCCGTTAATCTCGTCCGGTGGAGGGCGGATCGGGGCGCAGGCGCTCACTGATCCACGGCTACGGCACGGCCCGGCGGGCCAGCTGGCTGGAACTCTTCTTCGACCTGGTCTTCGTGGTCGCGGTGTTCCGGCTCGGGCAGCTCCTGGTGGCCGATCCGTCGGCGCGCGGAGTGCTGGTCTTCGCCGGTCTCATCAGCACGATCTGGTGGCTGTGGTTCAGCTTCTCCTACTTCGCCGACCTCTTCGACGACGACCGCCCGCCGAGCCGGCTGGTGCAGCTCACCGCGATGCTCGGGGTGCTGGCGCTGTCCGCGTCCCTCCCCGGCGCGAGCGCCGCCGACGCGGACCGCTTCGCGGTGACCTACGGGCTCCTGCTGGTGCTGCTCGCCGGGTCGTACGGCGTCGTGGGGTGGATCGACCTGGAGGCCAGGGACTTCTGCCGGTGGAACGCCGGGGGGTTCCTGGTGGCGGCCGTGCTCTGGTTCGGCTCGCTGCTGGTGGCCGCACCCGCCCGGTACGGGGTCTGGGGAGCCGCGCTGGCGCTCAACGCGGCGGTCGCCGGACCGTTGGCGTACGCCCTGTCGCGCCGCGCACCCACCCAGAAGTCGCACATGCCGGAACGCTTCGGCCTGTTCACCATCGTCGTGCTGGGCGAGGCGGTGCTGGCGGTGGCGAACGGCATCGACGCCGGCGGCTGGCGACCGGCCTCGGTGGCGATCGGGATCGCCGGGTTCGTCATCGCGTGCGGGATCTGGTGGGTGTACTTCCTCGCCACGTACGACCGCGAGGCGGGCAACCGGGTGCTGCGGGCCGGGCGGCAGGCGATCCTGCGCAGCTACCTTTACGCCTACGGGCACCTGGTGGTCTACGCGGCGATCGTGGTGGCGGGGGTCGCCGTCGAACTTGCGGCGGAGGCGGCGGCCGGTCACGGCCCCGGCGCCACCGTGGCCGGTCGGCTGCTGGGCGGCAGCCAGGTGGCCATGATGGCGGGCTGCGTCGTCATCTACCGCGGCATCAGCCTGTCGGTCGGCCGCCCGGTCGCGCTGGCGCAGGCGGGGTTGGCGCTCGTGGCGCTGGTGATCGGGCTGGCGGGGCTGCCGCCGCTGGTGGCTGTCTCGCTCGCCGCGGCGTCCTGGGTGGCGCTGACGGTCGTGGAGCAGTGGTCCGCGCCGGACATGCGGGAGTGAGCCCGGGACGGCGCGGCAGGCGCCGCGGCCCGCTCCACGGGGGAGCGGGCCGCGGCGGTGGTGCCGGCGCCTCAGACCGCGACGCGCCCGCCGTCGACCGGCAGGACCGCGCCGTGCACGAAGCTCGCCCGGTCGGTGGCCAGGAAGGCGACCGCCTCGGCGATCTCCTCGGCTGAGCCGGGACGCCCGGCGGGGGACATGCTCGCCAACTGGTCGAGGTCCTCGCCCATACCGGCGGTGCCCTCCGTCCGGGTGGGGCCGGGGCTCACGGCGTTGACGCGCACCCCGTGCGGCCCGTACTCGGCCGCCCAGGACTTGGTGAGCAGCACCAGCGCGGCCTTGCTCGCCCCGTACAGGCTCATCCCCGCCATGCCGAACTCGGCGACCATGGTGCTCAGGTTGATGATCGCCCCGTGGCCGCGCTTCGCCATCTCGGGCGCCAGCTCGGCGACCAGGAAGTACGGCACCTTGACGTTCAACGCGAACACCGAGTCGAAGGTCTGCTCGCTGGTCTGCTCGGTGGGGCCGAACGGGTAGATGCCCGCGTTGTTGACCACGATGTCGACCTGACCGGCCAGATCCCGGGCCCGGGCGGCCAGTTCCCGCGCCGACGCCTCGTCCCGCAGCTCGATCGCCACGAAGTCGGCCCGCCCGCCGCTCGCGCGGATGTCCCGGACCACCTGGTCGCCCCGCTCCGGGTCCCGGCCGGAGATCACCACGTGTGCGCCGAGTTCGGCCAGCGCCCGGGCGGCCGCCCGGCCGATGCCGCTGTTGCCGCCGGTCACCAGCGCCGACCTGCCCTGCAGTTCCGTGCTCATGTTTCACCCACCTCTGTTCCGCGTCTGCGGTTCCGGTCGGGCCTGTCCCGACCAGTGGGTGCAAGTCGGCGGGCGGCCGAGGTTTTCCCGCCGGGTTGATCGAGGAACTTATGGCCGCCATAAGCGGCCCGCGGGCTACTCCGTCGCCCGTAGTTCCAGGGCGGCGATCAGCCGGCCGAGATCGCGCCGGTGGGAGCTGGCCGGCCAGGCGGCCCAGGTGCGCCGGACCAGGGGATGCCCGACCAGCGGGGACCAGGTGACCGACTCGGGGAGCGGCTGCGACCAGTGGGGCGGCGCCAGCGCGAACGCCGTGCCCGCGGTCACGGCGGCGAGTTTGACCTCGGCGATCAGCTCCTGTCCCTCTGGTGCGGCGGGTCCGAGATCCAGCCCGTGGCTGCGCAGGATCGCGGTCAGCTCGTCGTACCAGGCGGGGCTGCCGGAGCGGGGGAAGCCGACCCAGTCCAGCCCGGCGAGCGCGTCCAACCGGATCCCGTCCGGCCCGGCGAGGGCGGCGGCCTGTGCCGTGGCCAGCAGCACGCCCAGGCGTTCCTCGACGACCGGTACGGCATCCAGGTCGGCGCCGACGGGGTGCTCCCGCACCAGCCCGACGTCGAGCTCACCGGCGCGCAGCGCGGCGAACTGTGCGGCGGTGGACAGGTGGCGGGCCTGGACCCGGGTGTCCGGACACGCCACGGCCAGCTCGGCGAGCGGCCGGGTGAGCAGATCGGCGGGAAGCTCCAGCGGGATCCCGAGCCGGAGCACGCCGCCACCCGTCGCGCCGTGCCGGTTGACCGCGGCCACCGCCTGGTCGTACCGCGCCAGCACCGCCCGCGCCTCGGTCAGCAACGTCATGCCCGCCTCGGTGGCCCGTACGCCGGTGCTGCGGCGGACCAGCAGCGGCACCCCGAGCTGCCGCTCCAGGCCGTTCATGGCCTGGGACAGCGCCGGCTGGCTCAGGTGCAGCCGACGAGCGGCCGCGGACAGGCTGCCCTCCTCGACGACCGCCACGAACGCCCGCATCTCCCGCAGCTCCACCGGCCCATCGAATCACGCCCGGCGGCGACGGCCGGGCGGGAAAGCCACCGCACGGCGACGCCGCGCCCAGGAGGAGCGCGGCGTCGCGGTGGTCGGTAGGGAGCGGTCAGGCGATCTTGCGCTGGTCCGGGACGGCGGACTTGTGCGGCCGGCCGAGGCGGGCCTCCAGCCGGGCGATGTCCACCCGGGTCTGCCGGCGGTCGGCCAGGTCCTCCCAGCCGAGAGCGAGCAGCCGCAGCCGCTCCGACTCGCTGAAGCCGCCCCACACGCCGTAGGGCTCGCGGACCGAGAGGGCGTGCGCGGCGCACTCGGCGCGCACCGGGCAGGCGCGGCAGACGGCCTTGGCGCCGGACTCGCGGCGCAGCCGCGACGAGCCGCGCTCGCCGTCGGGGTGGAAGAACTGCGCGCTGTCCCGTCCCCGGCAGGCACCGAGCCGCTGCCAGTCCCAGAGGTCGACAATGGGTCCGGGCAGTCTGCGTACGTTCGACATCAGCACCCCTCCTCCCGCGCGGCACCGCGAGAATCTTCGTGGCCAGCTCCTACCGGGGCGGTGGTCCGCGCGGGACACCGTTTCCGGAGTGACCCCTCGGTACCCGGGCTTTCCCGCGCTCACACATCTGTGATCGAAAACCTCGGACAGTTGGCGGCATATGCCCCATCTGCCGGAAAAGTTCGGATGATTGCCCGGAACCTCCTCCCGAGCGCAGCCCGTCGTGGTCTGCTCTGAGGCGGAGAGGAGACCACTGTGCGTAGCGTTCTCGTGTGCGTTCGGACACCACTCGCGGCCCAGCACCTGACCTCCGCGGCGGCGCGGCTCGGGCTGTCGGGCGTGCTCCGGACGGCCGTCTCCGATCCCGAGGTGATGCTCCGGCTCGCCGAGCGCCCGGTCGACGTGGTGCTCGCCGACACCGCCCTCACCCGGCCGGACAGCGCCGGCTTCGTCCGCCGGGTGCTCGCCCGCGCCCCGCAGGCCGCGGTGCTGCTGCTCGGCGCCGAGGAGTCGGAGGCGGCCGCGGCCACCATCAGCGCCGGGGCGCGGGGTCTGATCCAGAACGCCGACCACGACCTGACCAGCGCGGTCGCGAAGGCGCTGCTGCTGCTCTCCGCCCCCGGCCGGCCCTCCCGGCACCGGGTCAGCGACCCGGCCCGGGACGCCGCGGCGGTCGGTGGGCCGGCCCGGTCGGCCGCGCCGGGGCGTACCCCGGCCGGGCCCCCGTGGCCGACGAGCCCGGCGGAGGGTCCCGGCGGGGCGCCGACGGTCGTGCCGGTGCAGCGCGTCGAGGACGCCGCCGACCCGGCGGCGGCCGAGGCGGAGCCGGCGCCGGCGGGCGGTCCGCAGCGGCCGGCGCGCACGCCGCGCAGCGCGATCGGCCTCACGGAGCGTGAGCTTCAGGTGCTGCTCGGCATGGCCGAGGGGAAGAGCAACGCGGAGATCGGGCGGGAGCTGTTCGTCTCGGAGGACACCGTCAAGACGCACGCCCGCCGGCTGTTCCGCAAGCTCGGCGCGCGCGACCGGGCGCACGCCGTGGCCGCCGGCTTCCGCGCCGGCCTGGTCGCCTGAACCGGCCGGTCAATCCTCCGCGGCGTCGTCGGTGCCCTCGGTGAGGGTGTCGTGCACGCCGTCCGCGTAGCCGCGGGCGTAGTCCCAGCTCACGTAGTGGTCCGGGTCGGGGTCGTAGGCCGGCTCGTGCACCCGGGGCCGCCCCGAGCTGAGCAGGTGCCGCAGGTTGCCGCGCAGCAGGTCCCAGTCGAAGTAGTGCGGCTCGCGGCAGTCCTCGCATTCGATGACCAGCCCGCGGACCCCGATCGGCTGGAGCAGGGCCTGGTAGATCTCCAGGTCGGCGAGATCCTCCAGGACGTCCTGCCGCTCGATCTCGGTCAGCGGGTCGAGCGGGTCGGCCTCGCGCGGGTCGTGCAGGCCGGCAGCCGGATCGGCCGGGTCGCCGTTGAACGGGTCGATGGGCTCGTCGTGCACCCCCTCACCGTAGACCCCGACCCGCCGGAAAGTCCGCCCCCGGGACTCCTGTGGCGCCGCCTACCCCGGGCCCGCCGCTGCCGGGGGCGGAGCAGCTCAATGGGTACGATGAAGCGACGCGCCGTCACGCCGGCGTGCGCCGGTGCCCGCGCGCGCCGCCTCGCTGCAGCCCGTCCGACCAGCTCAGGGGAGCAATCGTGGAGAATTCGCCCAGCACCGAGATCCCGGCCGGCCGCGACGGCGGTGAGCTGGGCGGCCACCTGCCCGAGCTGCCCGCCGGCTCGGCCCGGGTGGTCCCGCTCGGGTTGACCTTCGACGACGTGCTCCTCCAGCCGGGCGAGTCGGACGTGGTGCCGAGCCGGGTGAACACCCGCACCCGCCTCACCCGCCGCATCGAGCTGACCGTCCCGCTGCTGTCCAGCGCGATGGACACCGTCACCGAGGCGCGGATGGCCATCGCCATGGCCCGCCAGGGCGGCATCGGCGTGCTGCACCGCAACCTCTCCGTGGAGGACCAGGCGCTCCAGGTCGACCTGGTCAAGCGCTCCGAGTCCGGCATGATCACCAACCCGGTGACCGCCAGCCCGGACGACACCCTCCGCGAGGTCGACGCGCTCTGCGGCCGCTACCGCATCTCCGGCGTGCCGGTGGTCGACGGGCAGGGCGAGCTGGTCGGCATCGTGACCAACCGCGACATGCGCTTCGTCTCCGACCCGGCCACCCCGGTCCGCGACATCATGACCCGGACCCCGCTGATCACCGCGCCGGTCGGGGTGAGCAAGGACGAGGCCCTCGACCTGCTGCGCCGTCACAAGGTCGAGAAGCTGCCGATCGTCGACGAGGCCGGCAAGCTGCGCGGGCTGATCACGGTCAAGGACTTCACCAAGAGCGAGCAGTACCCGAACGCCACCAAGGACGAGGCCGGCCGGCTCCGGGTCGCCGCCGCGGTGGGCGTCGGCGAGGACTCCTACAAGCGGGCCCGCACCCTGGTCGACGCCGGGGTGGACGTGCTCATCGTGGACACCGCCCACGGCCACCAGCGGGCCGTGCTGGAGATGGTCGCCCGGCTCAAGAAGGACGTGGCCATCGACATCGTCGGCGGCAACATCGCCACCTACGCGGGCGCCAAGGCGCTTGTCGACGCGGGCGCCGACGGCATCAAGGTCGGCGTCGGCCCGGGTGCCATCTGCACCACCCGGATCGTGGCCGGGGTGGGCGTACCCCAGATCACCGCGATCATGGAGGCGTCCCGGGCGGCCCGCCCGGCCGGCGTGCCGGTGATCGGCGACGGCGGCATCCAGTACTCCGGCGACATCGCCAAGGCCCTGGTGGCCGGCGCGGACACGGTGATGCTCGGCAGCCTGCTGGCCGGCTGCGAGGAGAGCCCGGGCGAGCTGATCTTCATCAACGGCAAGCAGTACAAGGCCTACCGGGGGATGGGCTCGCTCGGCGCCATGCAGTCGCGGGGCCAGGGCAAGTCCTACTCCAAGGACCGCTACTTCCAGCAGGACGTGCTCGCCGAGGACAAGCTGGTCCCGGAGGGCGTCGAGGGCCAGGTGCCCTACCGGGGCCCGCTCGCCCAGGTCGCCCACCAGCTCATCGGCGGGCTCCGCGCCGCCATGGGGTACGTCGGCGCCGAGAGCATCCCCGAGCTGCACCGGCGCGGCCAGCTCATCCGGATCACCGCGGCCGGCCTCAAGGAGAGCCACCCGCACGACATCCAGATGACCGTCGAGGCGCCCAACTACCACTCCCGCTGACCCACCACCCCCAAAAAACCTGGAGTCCCCCATGCGTGACGTGGTCGAGATCGGGCTGGGCAAGACCGCGCAGCGCGGCTACCACCTGGAC
Source organism: Micromonospora sp. I033 (assembly GCF_053890995.1). Lineage (NCBI taxonomy): Bacteria > Bacillati > Actinomycetota > Actinomycetes > Micromonosporales > Micromonosporaceae > Micromonospora > Micromonospora sp. I033. The sequence goes on from NZ_JBSSLX010000009.1 coordinate 55,468, forward strand.
GACATCGCCATCGTGCCGAGCCGGCGCACCCGGGACGTCGACGACGTCTCCACCGCGTGGCAGCTCGACGCCTACCAGTTCGGCATCCCCTGCGTCGGCCACCCCTCCGACGCGACCATGAGCCCGGCCTCGGCGGTGCGGCTCGGCCAGCTCGGCGGCCTCGGCGTGCTCAACGTCGAGGGCCTCTGGACCCGCTACGAGAACCCGGCCAAGGTGCTGGAGGAGCTGGGCGGCCTGGACGAGGACGCCCGGGCCACCAAGCGGCTCCAGGAGGTCTACGCGGAGCCGATCCGGCCCGACCTGATCGCCGAGCGGGTCCGCGAGCTGCGGGCCGGCGGCGGCACCGTGGCCGTCCGGGTCTCCCCGCAGCACACCCTGGCGCTCGCCCCGGTGATCCTCGACGCCGGCGTGGACATCCTGGTCATCCAGGGCACCATCGTCTCCGCCGAGCACGTCTCCACCACCGACGAGCCGCTCAACCTCAAGGAGTTCATCGCCGACCTCGACCTGCCGGTCATCGTCGGCGGCTGCACCGACTACAAGACCGCGCTGCACCTGATGCGCACCGGCGCGGCCGGCGTGATCGTCGGCATCGGTGGCGACGACTGGTCCACCACCGAGTCGGTGCTCGGCATCCGGGTGCCGATGGCCACCGCCATCGCCGACGCCGCCGCGGCCCGCCGCGACTACCTCGACGAGACCGGTGGCCGCTACGTGCACCTGATCGCCGACGGCGACATGCAGACCTCCGGCGACATCGCCAAGGCGCTGGGCTGCGGCGCGGACGCCGTGATGCTGGGCGAGCCGCTGTCGCTCTGCGAGGAGGCACCGGCCGGCGGCGCCTGGTGGCACTCGGCCGCCAGCCACCCGTCCCTGCCGCGCGGCGCGTTCGAGGTGGCCGGCGAGCCGCTCGGCTCGATGGAGAAGCTGCTCTTCGGCCCGGCCGACGAGCCGGACGGCCAGCTCAACCTCTTCGGCGGGCTGCGCCGCGCGATGGCCAAGTGCGGCTACCGCGACCTCAAGGAGTTCCAGAAGGTCGGCCTGGTCCTCGACCGCTGACCCGGGTGACCGGGCGACGGCGCGGGTGCGGATTCCGGTCCCACCCGCGCCGTCGCGCATCTAGGCTCGGCGGATGACGCGCGGCCGGCGGTGGTGCGTGGCGGTGCTCGCCGCCGCGCTGCTGGCCGGCGGCTGCACGGGGGACGGCGACGAGCGGTTCCGTCCGGGCGCCGCGGACGCGGGAGACCCGTACGTGCCGGGGGCCGGCAACGGCGGCTACGACGTCGGGCACTACACGCTGAAGGTCCGCTACGACCCGGCCGACGACCGGCTCACCGGCGAGGCCGTCCTGACCGCCACCGCCACCCAGGCGCTGTCCCGGTTCCAGCTCGACCTGGCCGGCCTGACCGTCGACCGGGTGCACGTCGACGGCGCCCCCGCGAAGCACCGCCGCGACGGCGCCGAGCTGGTCGTCACCCCGGCGCGCGGCCTGCCGGCCGGGCAGCGGTTCAGCGTCGACGTGACGTACGGCGGGGTGCCGAAGCCGCTGCCCAGCACGGAGCTTGGTGACGGCGGCTTCCAGGCCACCGGGGACGGCGCGATCGCGCTGGGCCAGCCGGAGTCGGCGAGCACCTGGTACCCGGTCAACGACCACCCCTCGGACAAGGCCACCTACGAGATCGAGGTGACCGTCCCGGACGGGCTCGCCGCGCTGAGCAACGGGGTGCCGAAGGGGACGGAGAGCCGGGGCGGCTGGACCACCTGGCGCTGGTCCGAGGGCGCGCCGATGGCCAGCTACCTGTCCACGCTGGTGATCGGCGACTACCGGGTCCGGACCGGCACCCACGCCGGAAGACCGATCGTCACCGCCGTCGCCGCCAAACTGCCCGCGGACGGGCCGGCGGCCGCCTCGGTGGCCCGCACCGGCGAGATCGCCGACTTCCTGGCCGGCCGCTTCGGGCCGTACCCGTTCGGCGCGTACGGCGGCATCGTGGTGGCCGACGAGAGAATCCGGTACGCGCTGGAGACCCAGTCCCGGCCGGTCTACGGGCCCGGCTTCTTCCGGGGCAACCGGCCGAACACCGAGGTGGTCGCGCACGAGCTGGCCCACCAGTGGTTCGGCGACAGCGTCTCGGTGGCCCGGTGGAGCGACCTCTGGCTCAACGAGGGCTTCGCCACGTACGCGGAATGGCTCTGGGCGGAGCACGACGGCGGGCGCACCGTCGAGCGGGCCTTCGCCGACCGGTACGCGGTCACCGACTGGAGCCGGCCCTCGGTGGACCCGGGCCGTGCCGCGATGTTCGGTGACGCGGTCTACCAGCGCGGCGCGCTCGCCGTGCACGCGCTGCGCCGGGCGGTCGGCGACGCGACCTTCTTCCGCATCCTGCGCGGCTGGCTGGCCGAGCGGCGGGACGGCACGGCCACCACCGCCGACTTCGTCGGGTACGCCGAGCGGACCGCCGGGAAGCCGCTGCGCCCGCTCTTCGACGCCTGGCTGGTCGGGGCCAGCGCACCGGCCCTGCCGTGACGCGGACGTGATGGTCGCCGGTTAGGCTGCCGCGGGCGGAGCGGCCCCGGGCAGGGCCGCCACGTTTCTGCTCCGGGAGGGATCGAAGCGATGGCGCGGCGCGGCGGACGACGACGGCTCGGGCTGCTGACCTGCGGAGCATTGCTCCTCGCCGGCTGCGGCTCGACCGAGCCGGACCGGGCGACGCCGGCGTTCACGGCGCCCAGCCCGACGGCCGAGCGCAGCTTCGCGCCCGGCGCGGCCGGCGCCGGCGACCCCTACTTCCCGAGCTACGGCAACGGCGGTTACGACGTCGCCCACTACACGGTGAAGGTGCGCTACGACCCGGCGACCGACCGGCTCACCGGCACCACCACGCTGCGGGCCACGGCGACCGCCAACCTGTCGGCGTTCCACCTCGACCTGGCCGGGCTGACGGTCCGGTCGGTCACGGTGGACGGGGCGAAGGCCGCCCACGCCCGCACCGACCACGAGCTGGTGGTCACCCCGGCCACCGGCCTCACCTCCGGCAACGGCTTCGTCGCCGAGATCCGCTACGACGGCCGGCCGGCCGCGCTGGACAACGACGTGCTCGGCGAGGGCGGCTGGCTGCACACCGCCGACGGGGCGATCGCGCTGGGCCAGCCGGAGTCGGCCAGCACCTGGTACCCGGTCAACGACCACCCCTCCGACAAGGCCACCTACGACTTCGAGTTCACCGTGCCGAAGGGGCTCACCGCGGTCGGCAACGGCGTCCCGAAGGGACGGAGCACCAAGGGCGGCTGGACCACCTGGCTCTGGTCCGAGGGCGCCCCGATGGCCAGCTACCTGACCACGGTGGCGATCGGGAAGTTCCGGATCACCACCGGCGAGCACAAGGGACGGCCGGTGTACAGCGCGGTCACCACGCAGGTGGCCGAGGGCGCGCCGGACCGGTCGATCGCGCGGACCACCGAGGTGGCCGACTACCTGGAGAGCATCTTCGGGCCCTACCCGTTCGACGCGTACGGCGGCGTGGTGGTCGCCGACGACCGGATCCGGTACGCGCTGGAGACGCAGAGCCGGCCGGTCTACTCGGCCGGGTTCTTCCGGCAGGGCGACAACACCGGCGTGGTCGCGCACGAGCTGGCCCACCAGTGGTACGGCGACAGCGTCTCGGTCCAGCGCTGGCAGGACATCTGGCTCAACGAGGGGCTGGCCACCTACGCCGAGTGGCTCTGGGCCGAGCACGAGGGCGAGTCCACCGTCCAGCAGACCTTCGAGCAGAGGTACGCGACCACGTCGAGCCAGGTCTGGCGTACCCCGCCGGGCAAGCCGGGGGTCGAGAACCTGTTCGGCCGGTCGGTCTACGAGCGGGGCGGGATGACCGTGCACGCGCTGCGGGTGGCGGTCGGCGACAGCGCCTTCTTCACCATCCTGCGCACCTGGGCGGCGGAGAAGAGGAACGGCAACGCGACCACCGACGAGTTCGTGGCGCTCGCCGAGCGGGTGTCGGGCAAGAAGCTCGACAAGCTCTTCGACGCCTGGCTCTACGGCACCGACCGCCCGGCGGCCCCGAAGCCGCTCTGAGTCAGGTCTTCACCCGCAGCGTCGGGTGCGCCGCGAGGAACGCGTCGGCCCGGCCGGCCCGGAGCTCGGCGAGGAACTGCCGCCCGATCGGGCGGAGCTGCTCGCCGCGGTACGAGCCGCCCTTGCCGACCGCGGCCCCGGGAAGGCCGACCAGGACCATTCCGTCGGCGGGCATCCCGCCGAGGGCGTACGCGAAGTCGACCAGCCGCCGGCCGCCGCCGACGTACAGCATGGTCTTGCCGAGGGTGCGGACCACCTGCTCGACCCGGTCCGGGTCCCGGGCCAGCCCGTCGCTCAGGATCTTGAGGACCAGGGCACGGATCAGCTGCTGCTGGTGGCGCTGCCGGGCGTAGTCGCCGCCCGCGATGTAGCGCTGCCGCGCGTAGTCCCGCGCCTGCCAGCCGTTGAGGTGGCGGGTGCCCTTCTCGTAGACCATCTGCGGCCCGACGTACCCGCTGGCCGTGTGCGGCCGGTACTGCCCGTCCGGGCGCCGGTGGATCGAGGCGACCCGCTGGTCGATGTAGAGGTCCACCCCACCGAGCGCGTCGACCAGCCGGTCGAAGCCGAAGAAGGTGAGCACCGCGCCGGCGTCGATGCGCAGCCCGGTGTACCGGCTGACCGTGGTGCGCAGCAGCTCGTACCCCTGGGCGGTGCTGGGGTGCATCTTGTCGCCGGGGACCCGGCTGCCGTAGCTCATGGCGTGGGTGAGCTTGGTCCGGCCGCCCGGGTAGCCGGACTTCGGGAAGGCCGGAATGTCGACGACCAGGTCGCGGGGGAGGGAGAAGAGGTACGCCCGGTCCAGCCCGGCCGGCACGTGCAGGACGAGGACCGCGTCGGCGTGCGGCTCCCAGCCCGGCACGGTGACCCGGGTGTCCACCCCGACCAG
>NZ_JBSSLX010000010.1:0-60385 GCF_053890995.1 Micromonospora sp. I033
GGCGCGGGGAGAAGCAGGGCTAGTCGCCCGTCCGCCGACGACAGTTCCGACGAGAGGAGGCCGGGCGGGTTCCGGTGACGTGACCACCCGGGCGGTGCCGGTCGCGGCTCCGGCCGCGAGCGCGCCCGCGGTGACGGTGGCGACGACCGGGTGCGCGGCGATCGCCTGGGCGATCGTCCCGAGGAGCCCCGTCCCGGTGCCGGTGGCTCCTCCACCGCCCGCGGCCGCGCCTGCGCCGGCGGCCGTGCCGGCGCCGCCGGCTGCTCCGCCCGTGGCGGCCCCGCCGGCCGACGAGAGCGCGGAGGCGGCGGCCGCCACCGTGCCGGCCTTGCCCAGCGCGAGTTTGCCCAGCAGGGCGGCGGCGAGCCCGGCGGGCACCGGCACCAGCGCCAGCGTCGGTAGGAGCCGGTCGGCCGGCAGCAGCCCGTCGGCCGCCCGCCCACAGCGGGCACAGCCGCGTACGTGCCGTACGGCGCGCTTGCGCCACAGTGGACTCGGTACGCCGTCCCAGCCCGCCATCGCCCCGGTCAGTCCTGGACAGCGCGGCCGGGCCTCCCATGCCGCCACCACCGATCGGCTCGCCTCGAGCTGACCGCGCATCCGCTGGACGCGTACGCCCGCGTGCGCCACGCTCACGCCGAGGGCGGCCGCGAGTTCCGTGCGGGTCAGCTCGTCGGCGACCTCGAGCCACCACAGCGACAGCAGCACGCGGTCGTCCGGGTCCAGCCACCGGCCGGCCCGCCGCGTCTGGTGGCGCTGCCCGGACAGGTCGGCACGCAGCAGCGCGGCCCCCTCGAAGTCGGCGTCGGGAATGGCGTCGGCCTCGGTCAGGGCCGCGGTGCGCCGCTCGGCACGGGCGGTACGGGCGAGGTGGGTGCCGACGTGGCGGACCGCGATCGAGGTCAGCCACGGCCGGAAGCTCTCCGCGTCGCGGAGTGCCGGCAGGTGCCGCACGGCCCGCAGCATGACCTCCTGGACGACGTCGTCGACCTCGTGTGGGACGTCCAGCGCCCGCCCCACGATCGTGTAGACCAGCGGCAGGTACGCCGTCACCAGGTCGTCCAGCGCTCGCCGGTCGCCGGCCCGTGCCGCGGCGATCAGCTCCGTCTCGTTCCGTCCGGTAGCGCGCACGTCCCCTCGTCGTCCAGAGCAGGCATCGACTCTGCGGGATCAGTGGCGGGCCGTCAACACCCCGAGATCGATGAGAGCCGAAGTGGCAGGGCTTCGCCGTGCACCCTTCCGGTCGCAAGGTGGCTACGCACCGTGCTGCTGCCCGCCGCCGACTCCGCTGGGCCGCCCGCCGTAACCGAAAAGGTTCTCTTCCGCGCCTGCCTGCAAAACTCAATCGCTTCGGCAAAAAGCGTTATGAGTGTGCGATTTCCCGGGTCGCGCCGCTGTGAACTGCGGCCGGCTCCCGCACTTGGGGCGGTGGCGCCTCCTTTGGAAGGCGGCCTGAGCTGCGGTTATGACGGCTCCGCGAGGATCCGTGCGGCGCCGGGTGCAGCCCGCGGATTCGTCGGCCACGGTACTTCTTGAACATTCCGAAACGAGCTGGCAATATTGCAAGCCATAGATGTTAGCGCTCACACGAGCCCCGTGCCGGCAATTCATCGCCGCGTCCCGCAACCCCGTTCGGCGGCGTGCGCCGCTGCGCGGCCGTGACCCTCTGTCAGCAACGGAAGGAGTTGACGATGACCTCCCACATTGCGGTCCGGCCCCGCCGGCGGGCGAGCACGCTCGTCGCCGCAGCCGCCGCCGCGCTGGTCTGCGCGGCGATGGCGCTCGTGGCCGCCTCCCCGGCAAGGGCGGCCACGGTGGACACCGCGGCCTGGTACGTGCTGGTCAACCGCAACAGCGGCAAGGCCGTCGACGTGTACAACCTCGCGACCAATGATGGTGCGCGGATCACCCAGTGGAGCCGTAACGACGGTGCGAACCAGCAGTGGCAGTTCGTGGATTCCGGTGGGGGTTACTACCGGCTGCGGTCGCGGTTGTCGGGCAAGGTGCTGGACGTCTACAACTGGTCCACGGCCAACGGTGGGTCGATCGTGCAGTGGGCGGACAACAACGCCGCCAACCAGCAGTTCAGCCTCCAGGACGTCGACGGCTACGTGCAGTTGATCAACCGGAACAGCGGTAAGGCCGTGGAGGTGCAGGGTGCCTCCACCGCCGATGGCGGCAACATCGTCCAGTACGACGACTGGAACGGCACCAACCAGCAGTGGCAACTGGTCAAGGTCGGCGGCGGCACGAGCACCGGGACGTACACCAACCCGGTGGTGTGGCAGGACTTCGCCGACGGGGACGTCATCCGCGTCGGCGACGCCTACTACTACTCCGCCTCCACGATGCACTACTCGCCCGGCGCTCCCATCCTGCGCTCCTACGACCTGGTGAACTGGGAGTACGCGGGGCACTCCGTGCCGAGCCTGGACTTCGGCTCGAGCGCGTACAACCTCAACGGCGGGCGGGCCTACGTCAAGGGCATCTGGGCCTCGGCGTTCAACTACCGGCCCAGCACCAGCACCTACTACTGGATCGGGTGCGTCGAGTTCAACCGCACGTACGTCTACACCGCGAGCGCGGTGGACGGCACCTGGAGCAAGCGGTCGCAGATCAACAACTGCTACTACGACGCCGGGCTGCTCGTCGACGACAACGACACCATGTACGTGGCGTACGGCAACAGCACGATCAACGTGGCCCAGCTGTCGGCCGACGGGCTCAGCCAGGTCCGCAGCCAGCAGGTGTTCACCACACCGTCCAGCGTCGGCACCCTGGAAGGGGCCCGGTTCTACAAGCGGAACGGCTACTACTACATCTGGCTGACCCGGCCGGCCAACGGCCAGTACGTGTTGCGGTCCAGCTCCCCGTTCGGACCGTACGAGATGCGCCAGGTGCTGCTGAACCTGCCCGGCCCGATCTCCGGCGGCGGCGTGCCGCACCAGGGCGGGCTGGTCCAGACCCAGAACGGCGGCTGGTACTACATGGCCTTCGTCGACGCGTACCCCGGCGGCCGCGTGCCCGCCCTCGCCCCGATCAGCTGGACCGCGGACGGCTGGCCCACCCTGCAGACCGTCAACGGCGCCTGGGGCACGACCTACCCCAGGCCGGCCATCACGACGACGCGCACCGTCGCGTCGATGATCGGCCCGGACACCTTCACCGGGCCTGCCCTCGGCCCGCGCTGGGAGTGGAACCACAACCCGGACACCAGCAGGTTCACGGTGAGCAACGGCCTGCGGCTGCAGACGGCCACCGTCACCGGCGACCTCTACAACGCCCGCAACACGCTCACCCACCGCATCCAGGGCCCCTCCTCGACCGCGACGATCGAGCTGGACCACAGCACCATGCGCGACGGCGACCGGGCCGGGCTGGCGCTGCTGCGCGACTCGTCCGCCTGGATCGGCGTACGCCGCGACAACGGCGTCACCCGGGTCTCGATGACCAACGGCCTGACCATGGACAGCAACTGGAACACCACCGGTACCGGCAGCGAGGCGGCGGGCGCGACCGTCACCGGCGGCCGGATCTGGCTGCGCGCCACCGCCGACATCCGGCCCGGCTCCGGCCGGCAGGCCACCTTCTCCTACAGCACCGACGGGACCACGTTCACCCGGCTCGGGCCCGCCTTCACGCTCGGCAACGCCTGGCAGTTCTTCATGGGCTACCGCTTCGGGATCTTCAACTACGCCACCGCGGCGCTCGGCGGCGCCGTCACCGTGCGGCGCTTCGACCTGACCACCCCGTGACAACCCTCCGTGTGCCGCGCTCCACCCCGCGCGGCACTTACCGAAAGGAACGACCGGCATGAACAGTCTTACCGGGGCGCACCCGCCGCGCACGGTTTCCCGCCGGCTCCTGGCCCTGGCGGTGCTGCTCACCGCAGCCCTGGCCGCCGCGGGCCTGGCGGTGGTGTTCGCCCGTACCGCCGACGCCGGCACCACCCTCGGCGCCTCCGCAGCCGAGAGGGGCCGCTACTTCGGCGCGGCGGTTCCCGCATCCAAGCTCTCCGACGGCCAGTACGTCGGCATCCTCGACCGGGAGTTCAACTCGATCACCCCGGAGAACGAGATGAAGTGGGACGCCACCGAGCCGTCCCAGAACCAGTTCCGCTACACCGGCGGCGACCAGATCGTCAGCCACGCCCAAGCGCACGGGATGAGGGTCCGCGGCCACACCCTGCTCTGGCACGCGCAGCAGCCCGGCTGGGCGCAGAGCCTCTCCGGCGCCGCCCTGCGCTCGGCCATGATGAACCACGTCACCCAGGTCGCCACCCACTACCGGGGCAAGATCTACGCCTGGGACGTGGTCAACGAGGCCTTCGCCGACGGCAGCAGCGGCGGCCGCCGCGACTCCAACCTCCAACGCACCGGCAACGACTGGATCGAGGCGGCGTTCCGCGCCGCCCGGGCCGCCGACCCCGGCGCCAAGCTCTGCTACAACGACTACAACACCGACGGGGTCAACGCGAAGTCGACAGGCATCTACAACATGGTCCGCGACTTCAGGTCCCGCGGTGTGCCGATCGACTGCGTGGGCTTCCAGTCCCACCTGGGCACCTCGCTGCCCGGCGACTACCAGGCCAACCTGCAACGTTTCGCCGACCTCGGCGTCGACGTGCAGATCACCGAACTGGACATCACCCAGGGCGCCAACCAGGCCACCATGTACGGCGCGGTCACCAGGGCCTGCCTGGCCGTGGCCCGCTGCACCGGCATCACCACCTGGGGCGTCCGGGACAGCGACTCCTGGCGAGGCGGCGACAACCCGCTGCTCTTCGACGCCTCCGGCAACAAGAAGGCCGCGTACACCGCGGTGCTCAACGCGCTCAACGTCGGCGGCGGAGGCGGCTCCACCGGTCCGGTGGACACCGCGGCCTGGTATGTGCTGGTCAACCGCAACAGCGGCAAGGCGGTCGACGTGTACAACCTCGCGACGAATGATGGTGCGCGGATCACCCAGTGGACGCGTAACGACGGTGCGAACCAGCAGTGGCAGTTCGTGGATTCCGGTGGGGGTTACTACCGGCTGCGGTCGCGGTTGTCGGGCAAGGTGCTGGACGTCTACAACTGGTCCACGGCCAACGGTGGGTCGATCGTGCAGTGGGCCGACAACAACGCCGCCAACCAGCAGTTCAGCCTCCAGAGCGTCGACGGCTACGTGCAGTTGATCAACCGGAACAGCGGTAAGGCCGTGGAGGTGCAGGGTGCCTCGACGGCCGATGGCGGCAACATCGTCCAGTACGACGACTGGAACGGCACCAACCAGCAGTGGCAACTCGTCAGGGTCGGCTGACCGGCCGCGTACCGGAAGGACCGACCTTCCACCTGCCGAATGACGCCTACATCAACCCCGACTGCTCTCGGGGCCGGCGCTCCAGCAACTGGTGATGGCGAGGCCCGGGGCGCGCGTGCGGCGCGCCCCGGTCCATCGGTGACTACCGTTCACCCATGACCGAGACCTTCCGCGGGGTAGACATCCCGCTCGTCCGGCTCGCCCAGCCCCACGGTGACCAGCTGGTTGCGCAAGCAGAGCGCCTCGATCAACAGCTCGACGCATAGGTGGACAAGGTGTGTGGGAACGCCAAGCCAGCCGTGGGAGCGCTCGAAGCCAAGCTGCCAGAGAAGCTTAAGGACACCCCACGGCGGTCGAAGCGGCGCGCCGTGCTGACTACAGCGAAGGCACCCACAGCACCCCCTCGTTGTAACCCTCCTTGAACCCGTCCACGAACGCCCCGGCGACCCCAGTGATGACGCACCCGGCGCAGCACAACACCAGCCCGATCACCGGCAGCGCGATCCACAGGAGGATTGCCCACGAGCCCAGAATCGCCTTGTTGGATGGCTGCTGAACGAACCCCGGCGGCGGGTACTGCCCCTGGTGCGGGTACGGCTGCTGCGGTGGGTACGGCTGCTGCGGTGGGTACGGGTGCTGCCCCGGGTAGGGGGGCGGTTGTTGCTGGTACGGGTCGTGAGGATGCATCCGGCCATCCTTCCCAGCGTTGGCCGGCGCGGGAAGACCCGAACGGCCCCACCTCTGTCCGGTCCCTGACCGGCCAAGGGCCGGGATGGTCAGGCCGAAGACGCTGCCGTCGGAGAGCTCACAGCCGCACGCCGCGGTCGAGGGTCAGGACGCCGGCGTCGCGGGAGACGCGGGCACAGGTGGCGGTTACCGAGGTGCCGTCGTGGGTGAGCTGGGGCAGATCGGCCCCGTCGCAGAGCTGATCTACGTCGGCACTGGCCACCAGGCTGCGGAGCAGGGCATGGAGGACCTCCTCGTGGCGAGCGGGTCTCGACATGCCGCCGCCGTCGGGGGCCGTCTGCCGCAGGTCGAATCGGCTGGCGTAGGGCTGTGGTGAGGTGATGAGGCACCGGGGGGAAGGGCCGATGGCGCAAGAGGAAGCCGACGAGCCGGGCGCTTCCGAAGTGGGAGATGGGGGAGGGTTCGCCGGTCCTGCGAGCTGACCCGCGTGACGCGCTCGTGTCGGCCTCCATCGGGCCTACCGGTGAGCTGGTAGCGCTGTGGTCGACATCCGAGGACGAGGCGGCGCTGCGGTCGGTCACCACCCAACCGGCTGGGCGACGTTTCCCGATCCGACAGCGGCCCGACCCGTGACTGCCCGAGTGACCAGGCAGGCGGGGGACACCTTCGAGGTCACCGAGTTGCCCGGGTTGACGCTGGCCCATCCTTCGGTCCAGCCCCGACCCCGGGCGCGCGTACTGGTGGTCGGAGCCCGCTGCCGGTGGCGCAAGCACGGCCCGGACCACAACGCCGTGATCTACGGCAGCGACGGACGCATCGAGGCGCAGGCGACGCTTCGGTGCGGCATCGAACACGTCTGCACCACCACCTCCGGGGAGGTATGGGTGGCTACTTCGACGAAGGCGTTTATGGCAACTACGGCTGGGGCGATTCAAGCTCGGCGCCGCCGATGGGCACGGGCGACCGCGGCAGAGCAGGTGCGCGTGGTGTGGTGGGATGGCCCGCACGTGCTCGCGGGCTCGGATCATCCCTGGCGGTGGGAACTACTCAAGGGCGACGGTGGTTGGCGGGGTGTGGTGCATCGAGCTGCCTTCGTGGTGGGGGTGCACGTGCGGGCCGACCTTTGCCGGCGATGAGGACCAGGGCGTGAGGGGCGAGCAGCGGGCACCTCGACGCCCGCGAACTTCGTAGAGCCCGTTCGGCTCACGAGCAGGTCGCGCAAGGCTTCTACGGTGCTGCGGCAAACTTCAGATGTTGGAACTTCTCGACGTAGACGAACCGCTTGCCGTCAGGCGAAAAGCTCGGGTGATTTGCTATCTCGTCGTCGACGATCTTCGTCTTCTTCCCGGTACTGAGGTCGACCGACCAGACCCCGGATTTGTCCTCCGTCGACCCAACGGCAGCGATCATCGACCGGCCGTCCGGTGATACCGCAAGATCGGCCATGCCGGGAAGCTTCGTGAGAAACCTGGCTGTGGCCGATTTCCCATCCCACTCGGTCAGGTACCAGGTGAAGTCCTCCGGATCCACCTCGGGACGCAGCGGCAACCTGCCGAGGGAGTCGGGTGCGGTCATGAAGTACAGCCGGTCACCCGCGGTTGCCGGCGACCGCACCAGCACCACTGACTCGCAACCCGAATCACCGCCGCTGACGTTGAAGGTTGTCCCGCCGACAGTCACCGGAGAGGGGAACTCAGACGCCTTCCCGTCGGCGAGCGCCCCGATTGCGATACCGCACTTCCGGGGCGCCTGCACGTATCCTCTGCCGTCACCGTTTGCCAGTACGGCGCCGCCAAGGAAGCGCGTCAGCGCCAGAGGCTCGAACTTCTTGTCGTTCGGGGAATAGCTGAGCAGTTCGGTACGGTCCCAGCCGCACTCGATGGCCACCCCGAGGTCGCCGTCGGCGCCCGCGAAGAGGAAGCTGAGCACCCCCTCTTCGCAGACAGATCCCTGTGGGGGGCGCCCGAAAACGCGTTCCTCGTTGCTCTGGTCGGGCCGCTGCCGCCACACTTCGGCCCCGTCCGAGGACACCTCTCGCAGGTAGTAGACCCAACCATCGGTGGCCCAGACCGGATTGAACAAGGAGACCGGCTCCACGAACCCCGCGATCCGGCCACACCCGCCGAGCATGATCACGGCCAGCACGACGATCGGCAAGACGACCAGACGCACCGCACGTACACGCAACCTTCCGGCGCTCATCTGCCTCATTCCGTCCGTCACTCAGCGCGCGCTCACTCTAGGCACCACCACAGCCCTCCGAGACCCCACCGACTCTGTAGAACCCTTACACAGGCGGTTTCGTCGCAGCGTCGCCGTCCATTTCGCGCCACTGACCGCCATCGGCTTGCAGGAACCGCTTCACCCTTGCCGTGCTTCGCCCTCGGTGTCGAATTCCCAGCGGAGCACCTTGCCCGTCTCGGAGTCACCTGCCCTGGCCACAAGGTGCCACCGGACCTCACGGGCGAGCCACACGTCACGCGGTCAGCCGTCCTCGGCCTCTATTCCACCAGCCCGTCACCAGCTCCTTGCCCGCGCGATACAGACGTTCAAATCGAGGGCGGGTGCATTATTGGCCTGTGCAGGACGTGAGGGTGGCACCTGCCCGAAAACCTCGGCCAGGTCAAGGCCAAGCCGCCTAGCGGTCGCCTACGGCGAGGCTTGATCCAACCGAGAACCTCGGACAGGAGCAAGCCTGCCCGACCGGGGAGACCATGCCCATCGCATAGCCCGCTTGACAGCCGCCATTGAGACTCGTCCGGTAGGGCGCTCCACCTTGTCCCCCTGGCCCCTGGCCCGCTCCACGGTGTGGGACTCATGGCGGAGATGGCTCTGGGGCCCCGCCTTCTGGCCGCAGGAGAGGGTGGGTCCCGGTGGGGTGTGGTTGTGGAGGATGTCGACCCGGCGGCGGGCCGGGCAGATGATCGCGGCGTTGTCGGGTGGGAGGAGCTAGACCATACTGGTCCGCCATGGACCTGGACGGGTATCAGCGGGGGGCCCTCCGGACCGCCGCTCCACGTGACAAGAGGAACGAGCTACTTCACCTGGTGCTCGGGCTGGTCGGCGAATCGGGTGAGATCGCCGAGAAGTTCAAGAAGTGGGTCCGCGACCTGGACAGCGACGAGTCGCGGATCGACCGAGCCGACATCGCCAAGGAACTCGGTGACGTGCTCTGGTACGTAGCCGTGCTCGCCGACTACCTCGAACTATCGCTGGACGACATCGCGACGGCCAACCTGGCCAAGCTGGCCAACCGCCACGGCCGTGGCGTGCTGAGTGGCAGCGGCGACAACCGCTGAGCCAGGGGTTCGGCTGACATTCACCCGTTCAAGCCGGTGGCCTGACGGGCCATCCACCGGTCAGTAACCGTGGCGAGCAGCGGTCACGAGCGGGCACGAGCGGCATTCGGCTCGGCCGCCGGCCGCCGGCGTTTCGGGCATCACGGCCCGTTGAGCGCGCTCTTCCGAACTGAGGGTGCCCTACGGCCATCCGGAAGGGGTCAGAAGGCCGGTTGGACTGTGTTCCACCAGCCGACGATCCGGTTCGCAACGGAGTCGAGGTCGTACCGCGCAGGATCTAGGCCGAAGTGGTCTCCCAGCTCGTGCCGCAGAAACTCCCGTATCTCCGTCTGGCCGGCACCGGCCCGCAGCCTGTCGAACAGTGGTCCGTGCATGCAGTCGTACTCGTCTGGCGCAATCTCCGCCACTCCGATCGGGTCCCACTCGTTGAGGACGTTTTGAAGGCTCAGTTGCAGGTCGGCCCAGTCCATCCGCTGATTCTGACGGTCTGTGTGGCTGTACAGCCACCCGTACAGCCAAGCCGGGCGACGGACCCGGACGCAGGCCGACGGAAGCCGACGGGATGAGCAGGTCAGCGGCAGCCATCGACGCCGGCCGACAGCAGCCTTGCTCTTTGCCAGGCAGGGATAGTGACTGTTTCCTGGCCAGACGGCAAACTCTCAGGCATGAGTTACGACCCGGCGGTGTGGGAGGGCGTGCAGCCCGAAGACGACACCGCGGCCGGCACGGTCTACGACCAGCTCTACGCTGGGCCGCCATGACCGGAGGCAGAACCTCTGGTTGGGGTTCGCTGCTCAACGACGCGTCCGGGCCAATGTCTACCTGACGATGCCATACGGGCTAGCCGGAGAGCTGTCGGCCGAGGCGGCCCGACTGGCTGCTGAGCATGGCCTTGTCTGCTATGACCCACAGTCGGAGCACGTACGGCCGGCCCCTGAGGATTAGGTGGCGCGTCGGGCCATCCGCGGGCCACAAGCCGGTGCGCCGCCAGGCCGAACCAGGCCACCAGGGACCATGCCGACCAGGCAAACCGCCGTGACAGCCGCCGCTTGGGGCCAGTTCTCCAAGCTGACAGTCTTGCGAGCTGCTTCATATCCTGAGCATGTGTCAGAGGTTGAGCTACCAGAGCAGCTGGCTCGACAGCTCGCGCAGGCCGCGTCGAGTGAGGATCCTCCGCGCGTCCTCGAAGCGATAGCCGCGGAGCACCTCCGGGCCGGCGCGTCTCGAGAAGCCCTGCTGGGCGTGTGCGAGGTAGCTCGCCACACGTGTGAGGACGGGACTGCCGAGGACCGCATCCTCGACCTGATGGATCGACTCTCTGGCTGGTGTGCCCCGAGCGCCCGTTTATGAAGATCCGGTCGCCCAACTGACAGCAACCTGGTCGAGCGGGTCTGAATTGCAACGGACGACAGTCGGGCCAGAGGCAGGGCGGCGGCACAGCGCTGAACCGTCCGGGACGCACCAGTCCAGGCTACGGATCAGACGGTCAGCGCCGGCCCGTCGTACAGCCATCCGTACAGCCAGGCTCGCCCCGCCTACGCCGACGTTGCCCGACAACGACGGACGGGCTGGCCAGGAGCGCCATCGCCTGACCGGCCATCTGCGATCTTCTGAACCCCAGGCCGCGCGGTGCCTGGTAGAACGGCCGGCGTGGAGATCAACCAGTTGGACAGGGCCTTGGACAAAGTCTTTGACCAGGCGGTGGTGTACCACGCCTGTACCGCGACCGCCGACCCGAGGACCGGCATCCAGCCGGTGTACTTCACACACGCGCTTAGTGCAGTCCTACGACGTGCTGAAGCCATGCTCTGTCGGCAGTATTCAACGTGTCGTCCTGGAGCAGCGTGCGCAGCAGCGACGCGTGTTCAGAGAACACGGCCCTGCACTGCTCGCGTTCCGGATGGTCGCTGTCGTTGCCGAGCAGCAGCACCGCGCGCTCGTTGTCTGCGTCGACTGGCTGCGACAACTCAGCGGTGACAACCACGAGGTCGAGCAGATCGGACCGCATCGAAATTTCCGGGTCGGCCGCCAGGCGAAGCAGGAACGGCAACGCTGCCGGCATTGCGGCGTTCACGTGGAAGACGCCGTCCATCAGAACATTGGTGAGAACGCGTGCAGCCTCAGGGGCGGCAAGCTGATCTAGCAGCCCATAGAACAGAAGCGGGACGTCGGCGGGACAGCCAGGGATCTCAGACCATGCGATCTCGGCGCAGCCCCGCAGCGCGGGATGGTCGTTGTCGGCCCGATGTACGTGCGCATGCTCCTCAAGGAACCGGGCAACAGCGGCCTCCTTGGCCGCTGCATCCACCACGCACATCCGCCTACGCCCCCATGTCACACGACGCCAGTTCCCAAGAGCGTCCCGGGTGGCACTGTCCTCGAACCGAGCCGTGCACGCAAGAGTTATCCCCCGCCCCGTACAGCCATCCGTACAGCCAAGACCGCCGACCACGCCGACCCTGCCCGACAACGGCAGACGCGCTGACCAGGCGCGCTGTCACCTGGCCAACCCATCCGCGATCCTCTTCTGAACCTAAGGCCGGCCGTCCCGGGCCGAGGTAGCGCGCTGTCAGGCGAGACGACCCTTCGCTGCAGGCGCTGTCGAGCAGCGACCCCCGCCAGCACACCTCACCCGTGTCGTCGACGCCCACCTCTTCGGAGCAAGCGGGCGGTCCTGACTCCGGGTCAGGTCATAGCGCCTGCCGACTAGGGCGTATGCCTCACGCAGGGACGCCGGCAGGGGAAACCCAGGTGTCAGATGATCGGGTCTTCACGGCGGTGCTCGACAGCGTGCTTGAGTGCTTGGCGTTCTTCGAGCTGTGTGACGACGAGACGCTCCACCCGGACATTGCCGTCCAGCAGCTCGACGATGCAGCGTCCCGCCTGAGCGGGTTAGAGCCTGCCGATCGGGCGCGTCTGGCCGCCGCCATCGCCGCCAGAGCGGAGAGCTTCCAACCGCCCTACCGCCAGTTGGTCGAAGACGCGCCGGAGGCATTCGGTCTCGTTGACGAGGATGACTGAGCCGAGCACCGCAGCCTGAGCTGTCGACAGCAGCGGTGACAGCTGTCGACGCGGACGAAGCCACCCAGTGAGGCCCGACGCCGGATGGCAATCCGAGGCCAGTGACACCGGCGGACACCGCTGGACAGAGCGCCCAGAACTTGTAAGCGAGGCGTCCAGGCCACGGCCAGCAGAAGGGCAGGCAGGTCAAGAGACCGTTCACTCAGAGGATCGACACAGAAGACTGTCAGGGCCCTACGCTCAACCCAGGACCGGGCTATTCGAGGCTCTCCACGTACAGGCGCGCCAAGAGTGCCGCCGCCTCGACCGGATCCCTGGCCTGCAAAAGGCACTCGCTGTCCGGGGTGGCTCGGCTGAAAACGGAGTACCAGCCGTCGGACCAGACCGCCACGGTCGGCCGCCGCTCCTCCGCCGGAATGCCCCAGATGTGTGGGCCATGCCCCGGCACCAGTGTGTTCATGGGTGTCCGAGGGTACGCCGACCGCAGCACCGATCGGCGTACGCGGCTTGAAGCAGGGGCCAGAAGGCGGGGGAAAACCAGCCTCGCTCTTCGTCGTGAGGTGGCGCATGTTCGTCGAGCAGCATCTGCCACACGGCTTCGGGCCGTAGCTCCTGGGCGGCACCTTCGACCGGCTCCGTCATTCACGGGGTAATGCCCAGTGCCGGACCAGCTTACGCTCGCTCCGGACGCGGATAGGCGCTAACCCGTGGTGATGTGGACTGGCCGGCTGGCGTGACGTCCCAGTGGGCGCGAAGAAACCACGGCCTTCGGGGACAGGCGGGCCCGTAGACTGCCGCGCCATGGGAGAGATCGTCACGCTCGGCGAAGTCCGGTGCCCGTCTGGCCAGCTGGTCGTCATCGACGGGGGAATGCTGGGCATGTGGTCCGGAAGCAGACCTCCGAACGAGCTGGATCCACGCGGTCTTGGGATTGAGGATCCCGACCTGTTGGCCGAGGTTGCCGGGGCAGCGGACTACACGGTGGTCGGCTCGGACGCCGAGCGCGCGGGGGCGTCGTTCCAGGTTCGGCCCGGGCGGTATCACTACGACATTCCCGCCTCGCGTCGCGACGACTGGGTGGAACGGTTCGGCGGTCACTGCCGGGAACACGGGTGGACGGCGGCGTTGGAGCGCTCCGAGACACAGGTGCCGCACCGGGAGCGGGCCCGCCGGTGTGCGGTCGAACTCCAGCGGGGGTTCAGCGTCTTCGGGCTGCCCGCGGTGGCGGTGGATGGTCTTCCCGGCAGGGCGGTCACGGTGGAAGCGGAACGCTCGGACGGGCCGTGGGATGGCTGGTCCCAGATGATTGTCCGGGTGGGTGACGCGCCGGTTGCATCCACGGTCGACGTGGGCGTGGTCGGTGTCGACGCGGCTCGGCTGGCCTTCGCCGACGTGGCCGCCCTCGATCTGTGGCGCCACGAGGAGCCGTTGGACGGCCTCGCCGATGTGGCGTTCTGGGGTGCTGACGCGCCGGCGGCGGCGCAGGAATTCACCGCCGAGCCGCTGACCACGCCGGGTGATGAGGGCAGCTACGGCTGGACGGACCTGCCGATCCGTTCCGCCCTTCGACGGGCGATGACGGTGCAGGCCTGGCGGGACGCCGAGCCCGGCCGGGGGCTGGCGGTCGACTTCCGGCCGCACTCCCACCACTGGCGGGTGATGCGCCAGGTACGGGCCAGCGACACGGAGAGCGGCACTCTGCCCCTCGGTGACGCGCAGGTCTTGTTCGCCATGACCAGCTGGGGCGATGGGGTTTTCCCGGTCCAGGTCGACCGCGACGTTGCCGGGCACCTGCTGGCGGTCCGGATCATCCTCGCCGAGGGCTGAACCGCGCCAACCGGCGGTACCCGGAGAAACACCAGGGCAGCCGCCACGTGACGGCGGCTGGCGGGTGGGCGGCGGACGAGTCGACCTGTACGGCGGATTCTGGGCTCGGTGCATACTAGGCGCCTTGGCGTGAGGACGATGGCAGTGGCGGCGACAGAACTCACAAGGCTGTTGCGCGGATCCAAGGCAGCGGCGGCTACCGCAGCCTGGTCTGGCGATACCGTTGCCTCGCCGCCGGTTTGATCTTCGTTGTGTTGGTCCTCGTATCGGCCCTCGTTCGCTGCCTGCCGGTGACTATGGCATTGTTCGCCATGACGGCACTGGCGGTCGCCGCCGGTGTGGGTCTCTGCTGGATCGGCAGAGCCGCCGGTCTCGCGATGGCGTTCAAGCTCATCGAGGCCGCCCAGGACCGGTGGCGGGCGGTCAACGCACCCCACCTCGTCGCTCTCGTCCGCGCTGGCGCGCGGTTTACCAACGGACGCCTGGTCGAACGTGAGGAGCTCGCCGCCTGATGGACGCCCCCCAACCGCTGACCGACGAGGAACTCGCCGAGATCGAGAAGCTTGCCGACGCAGCGACCCCGGGCCCCTGGCACGTGCGTCAACTCGACGATGACTTCGCCATGGGCCTGGTCGCTATCAGCACGATCCCGGACACCGGTCTCGCTGAACGCTGGCCGGACTTCGACCATCACGAGATGGTGGCCGCCACCCTCGTCCAGCACCCCCGCTATGTCGATATCGCGGATGAACGCTGGGACGAAAACGCCCAGTTCGTCGCCACCGCCCGCTGCAACGTTCCACGCCTGATCGCTGAGATCCGAAGGCTCCGCCACCTACTCGCGGCCAAAGGGCAAAAGACCACCGGGGACTGACGGGCCTCACCCTGTCCACAGGTATTGACAATTCCTCGCTCGATGGAAGAGGCAGTGACAGCCGGTCAGCCCCTCACAACAGCCGGGGGAGCAGACTGCATCGGTCACCACCCCGCGCCGACATCCGGGTCATGTCAAGCATCTGCTGGGACGCCGGTGTAATGCACCAGCCGGGACACGACCATGGGCAAGTGTTTTGCCTAGTCCCACCACATGCCTGACGGATCCGTCCCAGGACATGCTTGACGGTCGGCCTGGATACCCGAGTCGACATCAGCCTGGCAAGCTGTCACCGTGGACCGTTCGGACATCGACGTCAGAGACTCTGTCGAAGGGGACCGCCTGGCGCAGCTGATGGAGCTGTTCGCCTCGGAATGGTGGACTGCAGAGCGGAGCCCAGCCGACGTGACGGCGATGTTGGCCGCCTCTGATCTGGTCTTCGCCCTGATCCAGCGGTCAACCGATCGGCTCGTGGGGTTCGCCCGGGTCCTCACGGATGGCGTCTACCTGGCCGTCGTACTCGACGTGATCGTTGCGTCGCATGCCCGAGGCTCGGGTGTAGGCCGCATGCTGCTCGATGCGGTCGTCAACGACCCCCGGTTGGCCCAGGTGCGCAGCATCGAGCTTGTCTGCCAGCCGGAGCTCTTGCCGTTCTACCAGCGATGGGGCTTCACGGAGGAAGTCGGACGATCGCAGTTGATGCGACGGTCCTCCGACCCGCTCCTGGCATCCCCAGGCCGGTAGCCATAGCGAGACGATAATGTCAAGCGTCTGGTGGGACGCGAGTGTCAAGGATGTCCCGTGACGGGACACATGGGCAAGTGTTTAGATTGCCGAACTGACCTCTTAAGGATCAAGGCGGCCCGCAAGCGGGCCGCGCCGGCCCGGCCCCGGCCTGCTGGCGACCTCCGGCCGGCATCGGCCGGGCCGGCCGGCCACGCTGCGGAGGACCAGAGAGACGAATGGCTGAGCCGGGACGACCGCCGTCGGGGTTGCTCTCCATCGAGGGCGGGGAGATCGCTGCCGCCCAGCAGAGCGGTTGCCCCCGGACACTCGTGGGTACCGCCCGCGGTTCGATGGCGACGAGGACCAGGGCGTGACCCATTCCCTGGATGCCCGATCCTCTACGCCACCGGCCGGCGTGGGCGCTGCGCGTCGGTACGCCGATGGCCTACGGCCACCCTTGACACCGACCGGGCGCCGCAGTCTTTGGCACCTATCCGGAAGATGGGGGAAGACTGGCGGCCACACTCCGCCGAGAGACGGATGGCCTGCCACTGTCCGACGCGACTGGAACCCGGCGGTCAGGACTCACGGCCGGGCGCGACGTAGCGCAACGCGAGGAATGACCCGTACTGGTTGGTCTCTGCCAAGGCCCACGGCGTGTACGCCGCTGCGTGCAGCAGTCGGGTGCCGGCGTCGACCAGGACTGGTGCGACACCGATGTGAAGCTCGTCGACGAGGTCGGCCTGCACGAACTGGGTCGCAAGCTCCGCACCGCCGAGGATCCAGACGTTCTTTCCCTTGGCCGCCTCGACTAGCTGCTGGTGTACCTCGGTCACCTCGCTGTCGGTGAAGCGTAGGTCAGCGCCGTCATGGCGCGGCAGTTTGCGATGGGTGAAGACCCAGGTAGGTCGGTCGGCGTAGAACCAGGGGGCGTGATGGCGATGGATGAACTCGTAGGACCGCGCCCCCATCGCGATGGCACCTACCTGATCGAAGAACCGCTCGTAGCGCCGCCGTTTACCCTCCAGGTTGCTGAACTGGGAGAGCCAGTCAAGCTGTTCGGCGGGTTCAGCGATGTACCCATCGATGCTCATCGCGACGAAATACTGCGTCCGGGTCATGCACGGACACTAGGACCACGCGCTCGGTCCTGCTCTCCGGCCGGCCTGTACTCCGGATCCCCGAGGCTACCTCGCACCGGATCGGATCGGCCGGGCCATCCTCGGGCCACAAGGTGGTGTCACCGGGGGCGAACCAGGACACCTGAGAGCGCGTCGAACACACGTTACGCAGCGCTCCAAGCCGATCTTGTGCGCCGCCACCATGCTTCGGGCGCCCTGGTCGCGGGTGGGTGGCCCGCAGCCGTGCCTGCTGGCCCCTGGGCCGCCAGGCCCGGCCGCCCACCAACGAAAAGCACGGCGTCGATCGCGCCGGGTCAGGTAGTAGATCGTCCTCCAGGCACGGTCACGTACATGTCCTGGTCGTGAAGTTGTTGCAGCCGACGACTCCTGCCCGTCAGTCGATCGGTGTCACGGCCGTGCATCGAGGAATCGCGTGATTGCAGCAGCGACGGCCTGGTGGTCTTCGAGCATCGGTAGGTGCCCCGTATTCAGGTCGCTCTGCCAGGCGCTGCCGAGTCGCTGGACGCATCGTTGTTGCAGCGCCATCGGCAGCTCGTGGTCGTCGGTGGTGCGCAGGTAACCGCGCCACCCGCTCCACGACCGGTGAGCGGTCCGGTCTCGGTAGAGGGCGGGTGACTCGGGGGTGAAGTCGGCGATGATGCGGTCGGCGACCTCCTTGTCCAGACCATGGGCGAGACCACGTCTGATCGCCGAGTCCGGCGGTCGGGTCCCGGCGAACCGCATCGCGGCACTGAGCACCCACCGGTCCGGCGCCGGCATCGCCGAGATGAACGATCCTCCCGGCTGCGGGATCACGGCACTGATCGCCAGGAAGGCGCTGACGCGTTCGGGCGCGAGGCGGGCGACTTCGGCGCCGATCACACCACCGGCCGAGTGCGCGACGATCACGTACCCGCCCGGCGGTGCGGAGTCGATGACCGCCTGGGCGTAGTCGCGCAACCGGGCTCGCTCGCCCTGCGGCCGGGAAGCGACACAGGTCTGCTGCCCTTCGCCGAGGTCGCGGCGGACGTCATCCCAGATCCAGGCGGGAAGCCCGGCGCCGCTGATGAACATGATCGATTCGCGTGATGTGCTCATGACACCATCGTCACCCCAGCGATGTCACCGGTATGTCACTATTTATTGGATGAACCGCACCGACCGTCTCTACGCCTTGCGTGAGGAACTGCGGCGCGCGGGGCCTGCGGGGCGCTCTGCGGAACGACTCGCCGAGGTCTTCGAGGTCAGCGTCCGCACAATCAAACGAGACATTTCGGCTCTGCAACATGGCGGCTTCCCGGTCTGGGCTCGACCCGGCCCCGGTGGTGGCTACGTCGTTGACGCCGCCGCGACGCTCCCGCCGGTGAACTTCACCGACGCTGAGGTCTCCGGCCTCGCCGCCGCCGTGGCCGCCCACCGCGGACAGCCCTTCGAAAGCCACGCCCGCGCCGCCCTCGTCAAGGTGCTCAGCGTGATGGACACCCGCGCACGAGAAAACGCCACCGCGTTGAACGGTCGTGTCTGGATCGATCACACCGACACGCCCGGCGATGCCCGGACTCGACGCGCGATCGAGCAAGCACTCCACGCACAACGCGTCCTCGTCGTGGAGTACCGCGACCGGCGCGGCGCGCCCACCACCCGGCAACTCGATCCCGTGCTCCTGGCCCGCACTCGTGGCCACTGGTACCTCGTCGGGCACTGTCACACGCGTCAAGCGATCCGCTGGCTCCGCCTCGACCGCGTCACCGCCGCACACCTGACAACCCAGCCGGCCGCTCGTATCCCCATCGAAGCCGTTGGCGCACCGCCCACCACCGCCGAAGCCATCGCTGAACTGTGACGCCACGCGCCATCGCCGACCAGTCCGCTACCGCAGTCGAACGACACGAGGACTTCGGCGAGCCCTGGACCGTCCGACGCTGGACAGCATCCTGTCGCTGTCCATCGGCCACCTCGGATATCACGACGGCGCTCTCTGGTACGCCGCCGGGGAGGCCAACACGGGCGCAACCTCGTAGGTGGGCGCGGGCAAGTTCCGCAACCCGCGTGCGGCCAACCCCGACCTCGCGACCGTCCAGAGCAAGGACACGGACCGTCTTCGTAAACCGGCTGCGGCGGAGTGACCCAGCCTTCAGCGGGCTGGAGAAATCAGGGCCAAGCCGGTGTCCGGATCCACCCGCTTCGCCAGCTCCGGCGCCACCTCGGAGATGATGACCTCGAGCGTCGGCCACACCCGACCACGTAGCAGGTGCCCGCCGACCGTACTGCCGTCGGCCCGTCCCAGCACCGTATGCACATGCAGTGCGGGCTCGCCGTCCTGCTCGGCAACGTCGCCGAGCAGGGAGAGCACCTCGACCTGCTCCGCGACCGGGATACGGCGGTAGTCATGGGCGTTCCGGTCGAACCAGCCGACCTCGGCCTCGGCGAACCCGCCGACCGCGGACACCCGGGCGGCGACCAGCCCCTGCTCCCGCAGCGCGGCGCCGATGGTGGTCACCGCCTCCTCCTCCTTGTCACAGACCACCACCAGGACCCGCCCGGTCTGGTGGCGCACCTCCCGCAGTATCATTCCGATCTCCCCGTGCGGATCAATCCTGGTCGACCGCCACGCCGACGGCGGGCGTGGCGAGCCCGGCCGGCGCGCCTTCCTCCGAAGCGTAGGCAGCGGGCAGCTTCGGGGTGGCGGTAATCCAGAGCACCCGAACCTGTGTCAAGGTCCGCTTGACGTGGCGGGCCGGGCGGCGGCCGGCTCCCCGCCGGGCGGGTCGACGGCAAGCGGGATGGCGAGGCGGTTTTCCGCTGCCCTTCAGGGCAGTCCGGAGCGCTTGAGGATGTCGATGGCGTCTCGGAGATCGCCGCCCCGGTCGGAGAGCTCGCCTGGTGTGGTCGAGGCCACCGGACTCCACTGACACAGCCTGTCAGGAAAGTTGTCGGAGGCTGTGCACATGGCCACCACCACCCCGCCCACGCAGATGCCTGGGGCCCCGACCGCATCGACCGATTCTCGCGTGCCGCCAGCCGAAGCCTTGGCTACGCCACCGACGGAGGGTCGAGCCGAGCGACTGCTCCTGCCGGCTACCTTTGTCACGAGCCTGGGCAACGGCATCCAGCTCGTCGCCTCCGCGATCCTGGTCTTCACGACCGCGGGCAGCGCACTGTCGGTGGGGTGGCTGTTCATCGCGGCGTCCGTGCCACCGGCGCTGCTGTCGCTGGTGTTCGGGCGCATCGCCGACCGTTACGACCGGCGGACGCTCTGCCTGATCGCGGATATGGCCAGCGCCCTGGCAGCATTGGTGCTGCCGGTCTGGCTGCTGCTGGCCGGGGCAACCACACCTGTGGCGTACCTGGTCAGCTTCGCGCTCGCCGCGCTGGCCGCGATGTTCATGCCAGCAAGCAACGCCCTGGTGAAGGAGCGGATTGCTCCAGGTCGCCTCGTACGGTTCAGCGCGCACTACGAGATCGCCTTGCAAGCCGGAAGTCTTCTCTCCGCAGCGGTAGGCGGATTCGCCATCCACCTGTTCGGGCCCACGCCGCTGTTCCTCTTCAACGGCGGCACCTTCCTCGTCTCGGCCCTGGCCATGTATCTGATCGGCCGGGGCCCTGCCCACGCCGAGCTTGGCCAGCCGGCGGCCATCGGCAACGGCACGCCGACCGGCCGCACCGGCGCACCGCTGCTGCGCCTCGGCCTTCTCTACGCCACCTGCACGGTGATGACCATGGTCGGCAACACCGTCTTGATCGTCTTGGTGTACCAAGGCTTCCACCAGGGCGCGGGTATCTACGGGCTGGTGGACGCACTGGCCGGGGTCGGGTTCGTCGCCGCCGCCGCCCTCTACCCCCGACTTCCCGCCAGGTTCGGCCACCTTCGCATCGCCGTCATCGGCATCGTCGGCTGCGCGGTCATCGTGGCCGTGGAGCCGCTGCACCTGTCCGTTCTTCTGGCGGGCATCCCCATCGCCGGCGGTCTGGTCGGACTGGCTCGGGTAGCAACCCGGAGCCTGCTGCTGGCCAGCGTGCCCGAACGTAGGGCCGGCCAGGTCTTCGGCGCCACCAACGCAGCCGGCCTCGGCCTGAGTGCCCTGATCACCGTGCTGGTCGCCGCCGTTGCCGATCACACGAACATCGCCAACGCGTTCTATTCACTTGCGGGCATCACCGCCGTTATCACCGCTATCACCGCCGTGACCCTACGCAAGTCAAGTGCTTCATACGGCGTCCTACAACCCGGCCCCTCGTGACGCGCTGCGGCGCCCGGTCGGTGGCAGATCCCGGATGTCGGGGCCTACGATCACCAGTTCGGAAATGAACCTGCTGGGCCCGCGCGCCGACTGAATAGGCGAAGGAGGGCCGATGAGCGGTGAGTTGCTGGTGGTCCGCTGTCAGTTGGGTGAACGGGAGGCCTTCGCCGAGCTGGTCCAGGGTTGGCATCCGGCGGTCGAGCGGTACGTCAGGCGGATGCTCGGCGGGTCCGACGACGACGTGGTGCAGGAGATCTGGCTGGCGGTCTTCAAGGGGCTGCCGGGGCTGCGGCGGCCGGACCGCTTCACCCCGTGGCTGTTCGCCATCGCCCGCCGGGCAGTGATGAACCGGCTGCGGGATGCGTACACGTGCCCGGAACCCGAGCCGATCGACGACATGCCGGGGGACGACGAGGCGGAAGGTGTCGTCAACCGGGAGACCCTCGCCGGCGCGCTGGCGGCACTTCCCGCGCGGGAGCGGGAGGTGCTCTTGCTGTTCTATCTCGAGGATCTGCCGCTGGATGCATGCGCGCAGGTCTGCGCCGTACCCGTCGGCACTGTCAAGTCGCGGCTCAACCGGGCACGCAAGTTGTTACGCCACGAGCTGGTACGGAAGGGGTATGAAGCATGACTCCGGAAGAGGTGCTGGCGCGGCTCGACGCGCGGTTGTCGCTGCGCAGGCGGGCCGGCTATCTGATCCTGGCCTTCGCCGGGCTCACCGGGAGCGCCCTGCTCAGCCTGCTCTGGGCGACCGAGCCCAACTTGCCGGCGCGCACGAAGGTGGCCTTCGCGGTCTTGGTGGCGATTGGTCTGTGCTGGGCGGCGTTCAGCGGCTGGGCTGTGACCCGACGGACGCCGCTGTTCGCCCGGGACCGGGTGATCGCCGGCTGGCTCGGCGTCGGCGCCTGGCTGGCATTCACCGTTGGCGCGTTGATCATCACCCTTCTGCGGCACAAGCTCGAGCCGTCGCTGCTGGGCATTGTGCTCACGCTGGGGGTACTGGCCGCCGCGAACCTGCGGGCGGCCCGCCGGGCGAAGGCGGCGCTGGTGCGCCGCAGGACCGAGCTGGCCGGGGGCAACGACGTGCAGTGAGTGAGTGTCTCCCGGATCCTAGCGACCGTTCTGGGTTACGAGCCCGACCAACGAACAGTGAAGACAGGTACCTTGCGCGACGCTCATGGGCCCGTTCGCCACTGTGCGGACCTCTCCCGTTCGCCGTTGCGGCGCGTCCTTCCGCCGGTACGCGAGTGCACCGGGCCGGGTCAATGTGTGCGCCAGTTACCGACGGAGGTAGACGGGAGCTCGGTCATGCCCGTCCATGACGTGTCCGTGATGGAGTTCCCGGCATCGGATGGGCCCGGTTGACAGCCCCAGGCCCTGGGCCTGAGTTGGCTCACGGTGCCGCGCTCGTGAGGCCCGCGTCGCGTTCACCTGCGGTGATGCCTGCAGGTGGGGCTGCTTTCACGCACTAACCGAATGAGTCAACTGGGTCTGACCGGCCAGCCGTCTGGCGGCCTCAGAGCCGCAGCAGCCCCGCGGCGAGCGACTCACGCAATCCGGCGGGCGGCTCTTGGTAGCCCTCGTCCCACAGCGCACCGGGAAAGCCGCCGGCCGCGAACGCAGTGTTGAGATCGTCGACGAACCAGATCGCGGGCCCCACCTTCCCGTCGATTCCGGGGCCGGGCAGGTCGATGCCGTAGGGCGCGTCGCCGCTGATGTTCGCCTTGTGGAGCTCGTCGGGCGCGTAGTCGAGCTGGAACGGGATGCCGGCGTCCCGGCGCGCGGTGTCCCTGAGGTACGCGGCGTGCTCGGCCTCGTAGTAGGAGCGCGAGCCGCCCCGCTCGGCCCACTCGAATTGCACCACCAACGGGTCCGCGAGCACGCTGGCCGGCCAACCCGGCAATTCCCCGACGAGCCACACATCGCCCACCTGCCGGATCCACGCGCTGATCGTCATCGGGAACGGCGCGAACGTCACCTCCAGCCAGTCGGCCAGCGCGGGCGCGCCCGGCGACGGGGGAACGTGGGCGCGACACGGCGTCCCCTCGTCGTCGTTCTCCTTCGCACGGAAGCCCCGCGCCTGCAGCCGCTCAACGAGCGTCTCGACGTTCCTGCGGGCACGGTCGGCGAACTCGCGCGCCACCGCCTCGGCGTCCTCGCGGTATGGGGCGTCGAAGACCCGTAGGCCAAGACCGCGCAGGTCGCGCCATACGTCGTCGGGATCACCGGACACATACCGCGCGTGGAAGCTCGCCATGGCCAGCATCCTTGCAGGGAGCCACCAGCGTCGGCGGCGAGGTCTCGGTTGCCGACTCAGCTGGCGATCCGCAACGTCATCAAGCAGCCGCGGCCGCTGCGCTCGGCGACCATCGCGATCAATGGCACGACACAGACCTTCGCCCTGCCATCCCCGCCGAGAAACAGGCCATCCTCGAGGATCCACGCCCGCAAAGTCACGCACTAACCCGACTTGGCTGGGGGTGTATGCCACGGGAGGCAAGGCTTCCGCGGCCGGTGGGAAGACCGAGGGTGTGCCGGTCGAGGGCGACGCCGACCTTCGATCCGGCCGGTGGCCCATGGCGGGCCCGGCTGGCCCGCGCCTGCGCCGCGCACGTCAGCTTGGGGCCGGCGACGTTGCTGCTCTACGACGTCACAACGCTGTACTTCGAGACCGACGAGGGTGACGGGTTCCGCGAGCCCGGGTTCTCCAAGGAACGCCGGCTGGAGCCGCAGATCACCGTCGGGCTGCTCACCGACGGGTCGGGGTTCCCGTTGATGGTGCACGCGTTCGAGGCAACCGGGCCGAGACCACCACCATGATGCTGCCGGTCCTACGGGCCTTCCTGAACGCGCACCACCTGTCGAATGTCACGGTCGTGGCCGACGCGGGGATGATGTCGGAGGCGAACAAACGCGCGATCGAAGCCGCCGGGTTGTCGTTCATCCTCGGTGCCCGCGTCCCCGACGTGCCCTACGTCGTCACAGAGTTCCGCAACGCCCACCCCGATGCCGAGATCCCAGACGGGCGCGTGTTCGTCCGACCCTGGCCCGCCGGCCCCGGCGACAACCGCCGCGACCACAACTTCTACTACCAGTACCGGGCTGACCGGGCCCGCCGCACGCTGCGCGGAATCGACCAGCAGATCACCAAGGCCGAAAACGCGGTCGCAGGCCGGACAGCGGTCAAGCGGAACCGGTACGTGGGCCTGACCGGCGCGGTCAAGAGCGTGAACCGGGCCATGGAGGTCAAGAACCGGGCCCTGGCCGGGATCAAGGGCTACGTCACCAGCCTGCCCAACCCCGACCCCGAGCAGGTCATCGGCGCCTACAAGCCGACTGTTGCAGGTCGAGAAGTCCTTCCGAATGTCCAAGACCGACCTGGCCGCCCGGCCGATCTACCACCACACCCGCGAATCGATCGAAGCGCACCTGACCATCGTGTTCGCCGCCCTGGCCGTGTCCCGCTGGATCGAGAACACCACCGGCTGGAGCATCAAACGGTTCGTCACCACCGCCCGCCGCTACCGGACGATCACGATCCAGGCCGGCGACCACAGCATCACCGCCGCCGACCCCCTACCCGACGAACTCCGCGCCGCACTCGACGTCATCCACGGCACACACTAAATGAGCCAAGTCGGGTCAATGTGTGCGCCAGTTACCGACGGAGGTAGACGGGAGCTCGGTCGTCCATGACGTGTCCGTGATGGAGTTCCCGGCATCGGATGGGCCCGGTTGACAGCCCCAGGCTCTGGGTAGCACCGAAAACGCGCAGCCCGAGTTGGGTTCGGTTCGTGTCGATCTGGCACACGAACCGAATCCCGACGACATCGCCAGTCGGTTGGCTCTCGCTACCGGGACGCCAGTCGCAGATCACCGTTGATGACGACCATGGATGTCCGGTTGCCGTCGCCCCGCCGCGCACTCGACGGCGCGCTGCTCGAGATCATCTTGCCGTCGACCGGCGTAGTCGAGTCATGACGTGGTACGAGTGCTCGGTGGGTTCTCGTGGTCGCCGTCTGCTGGGCCTCGGCCCGTCCCGGCGTGACCGCCACAGCACACACGTCGAGGTGGTCGCGGCCAAGCTTCGGCGACGAGGAGCCGGGGCGGCTCGCCTACGGCTCCGGCAGTTGGAGGCCGCTTCGGTGATCTCGGTGCAGTCGGGCCTTGCCGCCGCGCTCGCCTGGCTGATCGGACACGACGTGCTGGGCAACCCGGCACCCGTCTTCGCGCCGTCCGCCGCGGTCGGCACGATCGTCGCCGCGCTCGGCCAGCGCGCCCACCGCACGATCGAACTGCTGCTCGGGGTAGGCCTCGGCATCGCCACCACCGATTTCCTGCTGAGTGTGCTCGGCACCGGTCTCTGGCAGACCGGACTCGTGGTCGGCGGCGCCATCCTCACGACCATCCTGCTGTTCGGACGCAGCGGAGCGGCCGTCGGACAGGCCGGCGGCACGGCCGTGCTGTTGGCCACCCTGGCGCCGGCACAGAAGGACCTCGAGTGGCCGCGGATCGTAGAGGCCACCGTCGGTGGAGTGGTGGGCCTCCTGGTCGTCGCGCTGCTGCTGCCGCTAAACCCGATGCGGATCCTCGACCGTGACGCCGCTCCGATCTTCGCCGGTCTCGCGCACGAGCTCAGGGAGGTGGCCGCATCGCTGACTCACCGCGACCGGGAACGGGCCGTACGCGCCCTGACCGCACTCCGCAGTATGGGGCCGGACCTGGATCGATTGCACCAGGCACTCAGCGGCGCCGAGGAAGTGGTCAGCCTGGCGCCGGCGCGATGGCTGCGCAGGAAGGACGTGGAGCGCTTCGCGCGAGCCACCCAACTCCTGGAACGCGTCATCGAGCACAGCCGCGGCGTCGCCCGCCGATCAGCGATGGCGCTGCAGTACCGGGAGCCGATTCCGCCCGAACTGGCGACCAGTGTCGGACGCCTCGCCGATGCGGTCGAGCTGCTGCGCAAGGAACATCGCGCCGGACGTCCTACCGAGAAGACCCGCCTCGCGGTGTGCGGCGCCGTGTACGCGGCCGGCCGAGCCCGCAAGCTCGGCGTGGATGAGTTCGGGGAGGCAGTGATCACCCAGCTACGCACCGCCGCGAGCGACCTCCTTCGCGCCACCGGATGCGACGCCACCTCGGCGAACGACCAGGTGCGGCAGGCGGCACAACGCGGCGCAGAATCGGTCCAGGCACGAGACGAGCCAGGATGATCTACCTGCGCAGATCATCCGATCACGGCGATGCGGGCGAGCTAATCCGAGAGCAGCGGAGAGGATCGGAGGCCATTCGATCGGCCCTCCGCGCCGTCGACGGCGTGCAGGACGTCGCCGCGGTGCGACTCCGCTGGATCGGTCACCGCCTGCCCGCCGAAGCCGAACTGGTCGTGAACGCGAACCTCAGCCTCGTCGCCGCGCACAAGATCGCCACTGACGCCGAGCATCAGCTCGCCCACGCCGTGTCCCGGCTGACCAGCGCCACCGTTCACACCGACCCCGACAGCCACCCGGGCGGCCACCACACCGACCTGTTCCACCAGCGTCGCCAAGCCCCTCGCTGAGTTGACCGTCGCGGCGGGCTCGAAGGCGTGGTCAGCAAGCGGCTGGCCGGCCGGTACGAGCCTCGCCCCCGGGTAACCGTTTCGACTGCGCCAGGGTCACACCTGCCACCATGCATGGGACGAGATGGTCGTCGATACGACGTTGCACACCGAGGCGTCCATCGACGTTCATCCAACCGATCGAAGTGCGTAAGCTCTGCACGGTCAGATCTGAGGAACCTACCGAGGAGGTTCCATGGATCGTCGAGCAATGTTGCGGGCCACGGTTGTCGGTGCGGGCGCGGTCGCCCTGCCGTTCACGGCGTGGTCGGCGGCGTACGGAGCCCCGGCGCAGAACGCAGCGGGGCCCTACGGTGGGCTTCAGCCCGCCGACGCCAACGGCATCCAGTTGCCGGCCGGCTTCACCAGCTCGATCGTCGCGCGATCCCGCCGGACGGTGCCGGGGACGTCGTACACCTGGCACGACGCCCCGGACGGCGGCGCCGTGTTCCCGAACGGCACCGGCTGGATCTACGTGTCGAACTCCGAGGTGGCAGCCAATGCGGGCGGCGGTGCCTCACGTCTCGTCTTCAACTCCAGCGGCGCCGTGGTCGGGGCGTCGCGGATCCTCTCCGGCACCAACAACAACTGCGCCGGCGGCAAGACGCCGTGGAACACCTGGCTCTCCTGCGAGGAAGTATCCCTGGGCCGGGTCTTCGAGACATACCCGCTCGGCGGGACGTCCGTGGTACGTCCCGCGATGGGCCGGTTCAAGCACGAGGCGGCCGCGGCTGACCCGGTCCGCCGGGTCATCTACCTGACCGAGGACGAGACCGACGGCAAGTTCTACCGCTTCGTGCCGACCACCTGGGGCGACCTGTCCGCAGGAACCCTTCAGGTCTTCCGCGCCGGTACAGCCACCTCCGGCACGTTCACCTGGGCCACGGTGCCCGACCCGGACGGCTCGCCCACCCCGACCCGGCAGCAGGTGTCCGGCGCGAAGACGTTCAACGGTGGCGAGGGCTGCCACTACGCGGACGACACCGTCTGGTTCACCACCAAGGGAGACAACCGCGTGTGGCAGGTCAACCTGGCCGCCGGCACATACGAGCTCGCCTACGACGACAACCTGGTCAGCCCTGGCACCGCCCCGCTGACCGGGGTCGACAACATCACCGGGTCCACGGCCGGTGACCTGTACGTCGCCGAGGACGGCGGGAACATGGAAATCTGCATGATCACGCCGGACGACAAGATCTCCGTCTTCCTGCGGATCACCGGACAGAGCGGTTCGGAGATCACGGGGCCGGCGTTCACCCCGGCCGGGGACCGGCTGTACTTCTCGTCGCAACGCGGCACGACCGGCTCGTCCTCGGGCGGCATCACCTACTGCGTCACCGGGCCGTTCCGCCGATGACCGGCTGCCGGCCGCGCTGACCGACACGGGGCCGCCCGGCGGCGGGGCGGCCCCGGTCGGCTATCGGCGCGGTGGTGATGTCGTCGGCCGACGGGCCACGGGCATGTCGAGTGATCAGCGGCGGCGCAGCGCCCGGTCAAGCAGAGCGGGCGGGGTGTCGTGCTTCTCGTGGGCGGCCAGGTCGACGCCGGGAGCCACGATCGCGTCGATCGCGTCCAGCACGTCGGGGGAGAGCACGGTGTCCGCGGCGGCGATCTGCGAGCGGAGGTGATCCGTCGTACGCGGACCGATGATCGCGCTGGTGACGCCCGGGTGCGCGGTGACGAATCCGAGCGCGAGCTGGATCATGCTGAGCCCGGCCCCGTCGGCAACCACGGCGAGCTGCTCGACGGCCTCGAGTTTGGCCCGGTTGGCGGGAATGCTGACGTCGTAGCGCTGCCGCATGAAGGCCGAGCGGTTCGTGGTGATCTCCTGTCCGGCACGGATGGCGCCGGACAGCCAGCCCGAGGCCAGCGGGCTCCAGGCGAGCACCCCCATGCCGTACTCCTGCGTCACGGGCAGCACGTGGGTCTCGATGCCCCGCTGCAGGATCGAGTAGCTCGGCTGCTCCGTCACGTAACGGCTCAGGCGCCCCTCCCGGGCCGCCCACTGGGCCTGGACGATGCGGTGGGCCGGAAAGGTCGAGGACCCGAAATAGCGGATCTTTCCCGCACGCTGCAGGTCCGTCAGCGCCGACAGCGTCTCCTCGTCGCTGGTCGTCGGGTCCCACCGGTGCATCTGGTAGAGGTCGACGTGGTCGACGCCGAGGCGGCGCAGGCTGTTGTCCAGCGCGGTGACCAGCCAGCGTCGCGAGCCACCCCGATGATTGCGTTCGTCGCCCATCGGCAGGGTCGCCTTGGTGGCCAGCACGACATCGTCCCGGCGGCCGGCGATGGCCTTGCCGACCATCTCCTCGGACTCGCCGCCGCTGTAGACGTCGGCGGTGTCGATGAGGTTGATCCCCGCGTCGAGCGCCGCGTGGACGATGGTGGTGGCGTCCTCCTGGGTGGTGTTACCGATCCTGCCGAAGTTCATCGCGCCGAGTACGAGGGTGCTGACCTGCACACCCGTGCGGCCCAAGGTGCGGTACTGCATGACTGGTCCTCCTGGGGACGTGCGGCGGCGCATCGTTTGGTGGTGGCTCGCCCGGCCGCTACGCTGAGCAAGCGGAACGCCGTTCCGATAAAGAACATACGGAACATCGTTCCGGATTCCAAGTGGTGTGATGGGGGTAACTGGCCTTGGCCGAGATCGACAGCGGCGCGGAGCGACCGGTGCCGCGCAAGCGGGCCGACGCCCGGCGCAACGAGAAGGCCCTGCTGGACGCCGCCTCCGCGGCGTTCGTCGCCTCCGGCGTCGACGTGCCCGTGCGCGACATCGCCGCCAGGGCGGGCGTCGGCGTGGGCACCATCTACCGCCACTTCCCGACCCGAGCCGACCTCATCGTCGCCGTCTACCGGCACCAGATCGAGGCGTGTGCCGAGGCGGGGCCGGCCCTGCTGGCCGACAGCAGCACCCCGCACACCGCCCTCGAGCAGTGGATCAACCTGTTCGTCGACTTCCTGACCACCAAGCACGGCCTCGCTGCCGCGCTGCAGTCCGACGCCGCCGCCTTCCAGACCCTGCACGCCTACTTCCTCGACCGCCTGGTCCCGGTGTGCGACCAACTGCTCGACGCCGCCGTCGCGGCGGGCGAGATCCGCCCCGACCTCGGCGCCTACGGACTGCTGCGCGGCGTCGGCAATCTCTGCGTCGGCGCGGGTAACGACCCCCGATACGACGCGCGCCGCCTGGTCCAGGTCCTCATCGCCGGGCTGCGTCTCCACTGAGGGCAGGTCCCAGTTCCGCGACAGGTAGCGTCCCTGTCACGAGTGAGGACACGTTCCGCTCGGTGCAGATCGAGCGCACCAGTGTGGGCAACTACGTGGTACGGAACGTTCGCGGCGGATCGATGTCGATGGGCACGGGTGAGGACGGCAGCTCAAGTGGAGCTGCTTCTGGCCGCCATCGGCGGCTGCACTGCTCTGCCGGGTGGCAAGCAGCGATGGAACCAGAACTTGCAGGCGCCGACCGGTCGGCGTCTAGGCGAGAGAGGTAAGTAATCACCACTATGTGACCCGCCGCGCCTCTCCAGCGCCAGTACCCGGCGGCGGAGTGCCGCAGTCCTGCTCCCGCCACTGGCCGGCGGTGTCGGCGCGCAGCAGGCGATCAACCATCTCCATGGCCTGTGGCTCCGAGTCGAACTCCCAGCGCAGCACCTTTCGCCTCCTGGGTGGTTGGGCAGGGCCATCCCGCCAGCCGACGACCCGGGCGAGCCGAGCAGACCACCGCCCGGCCCGCCAGCGTCCGTACGTCCGTCAAGGTCTGCTTGACGTGGCGGACCGGGCGGCGGCCCGCTCCCCAGGCGGTCGGGTCGGCGGCAGACGGGACGGCGGCTCGTCCGCTAGTCGATGGGCTTCTCCCAGACCGATACGTGCTGTCGGCTTTCGTGGGTAAACGGCTTTCGATTCCAACCGTCCCAGCGATCGCGAAGGCGCAGTCCGGCGAGTTGTGCCATCAGATCCAGTTCGGACGGCCACACGTAACGGAAGGGAATCGAGCGACACGACCCAACCCCGTTCACGACGCGAACGTAGTTGGAGGTGGTGCTCTGGGTGGCGACGTCGTAGACGTCATACGCCCAGCCGGTAGGGCTGACCGTGTAGGGCACGATGTTCTGGCCGTAGGGGAGCCGCCGCAGCTCGGGGACCAGGACCTCAATGATGAAGCAGCCACCCGGCTCCAGGTGATCGGCGACGTTGCGGAAGCAGGCCACCTGGGCTTCCTGGGTGGTCAGGTTCATGATCGTGTTGAAGACCAGAAAGGCCAGCGAAAACGTCCCGTCGACCTTCGTCGTGGCGAAGTCGCCGATCGTAACGTCAATCGCGTCGCCACCCGGCTTGGCACGCATCTGGTCGACCATCGCGCGGGATAGCTCGATGCCGTGTACGGACACGCCCCTGCCGGCGAGCGGCAGCGCGATGCGACCCGTCCCGATGCCCAGTTCCAGTACGCGGCCCCCGCCGGCGATGTCGGCCAGTACGTGGACCGTCTCCTCGACGACGGCGGGATCGAACATCTCCGACGTCGGGTCGTCATATCTGGCCGCCACGTCCTTACCGAAGTATCCATCCGCGTCATGCATCCCCGGACCGTACGGTGACACCCCCCGTGGGTGCCCCCGATTTTCCGACCGATGGCTCGCCTCGCTGAAGCGTCGCCGTGCCCGATGGGTGCCCGATGCAGCGGTCAACACCGGCCCACAGCGGCACCCCGGCAGCCGCAAGCTGAACGCTCCGTGCTCACTCGCCAGGCAGCGCGGCTACCCACTGTGTCGATCAACCCGATTCCCAAGCTGACGTCCTCAACGAGGATGATGACGTGCCGCTTGACGATGAGAGATACCTCGAAGCACACGTCGACTTCGGCAACCTGGTGGGCTACTTCGTTCGGTTGGACGTCGACCTGCCGCCGGAGACTCTGACGCGTAGCCTTCCTGGTCCAGGCGATGATGGACCTCAGGGATGGTTGGCGTTGTCCCCGGAGCGAGCGGAGGTGTTGGCGCTCAGCTCATCGAGCGTGCTCAAGGCGCGCGTGACGCCCAGGCGCGTTTGTACCAGAGCAAACAGCATTGAGCTGAGCGACTGACTGGGTGACGACGGCGAGGTACAGGCTCAGACGTTGATTGAGCGACGAGCGCTGGCAGGATGGTGGCGTGATGACTGAGCCCATCACCGCAGGCCGGGCGGAGTTGGTCGACGATCTGGAGGGGTTGCCCGGTAGCTCTGGCGGCTGTCTCCTTGCCCTGACGTTGGATGCTCCAGTCTGCCTCTTCGCCGGCGACGTCTGGTGGGTTAAGGATGAGGTGCTGTACGTCCAGCGCGGGGACCGGGATCCTCAAGCGCGCTCCTACGGCCCGGTTTGACGCGCGCCTCGGTAGGGAAGTTTCGCGGACACCTCAATAAAGGAGGCTGTATGGAGACGTCCGCTAGCGCCGGGCGCAGTTGCCGGCAGCCGACACGTCCATGCGCGGCGGCGCGTGTTGCAGCGCCAACCGCGAGGGGGCGAGCCTAATGGCTCGCGTCGGTCGCTACGGGATCCCAGGGTTCGTGTGGTTCCTGATCTGGCTCGTCGTCTGCATCTTGATCGTCATTCTGTTGGCTCTGCTCATTCACCACTTCGGAGGCGCCTCGCTATCACTCAAGCTCGGCCACTTCTACCTGAACATCGGGGTCACCTGACCCGCCAGATCGTCGACACTCCGGCGCCGGTATCGCACCAGTAGTGTTAGCCGTCACCTTCGGTGACGGCTAACACTGTTTGGAAGCGAGCAAGGTGGAGTGCCAGCCCGGTGCGCGAGCGCTTGTCGAGAGGCCGGATAGCCCATCGTTGCGGGAACACGCTGGGCTCTCGCGGGGCGAGTACCGCGAGACACGCGAGCTGCTGGACCAGGCGGTCGACGAGTTGGGCTTGCCAGAGCTGCCAGACGACGACCAAGCCATCTGGGAGGTGGTGGTCTCGTATGCGCGACGTTTGGTGTCCGGGGTCGTCGCACCGGTAAATGGCGCATGCCGTCGCCGCCTATGCCAGTTCTCTGGGGTTCCCGGAGCCCCTTACTGGTGGGGCAGCCCCAGAGACACCGAGCGGTGGGCCACGCCGGCGTCGGCGGCCAGATGTCCTGGGGCGATGAAGGGCCCTGCCGTCGCCGGCTCCTTGCAGAATCCGGGCTGCGGTCCTGACGCCGATGCCGGGCATCGGCCTCAGGACCGCAGCGAGAGGATGCGCATCAAGCATCCTCTTCACCTCGGAGGGCAGGGTCACGCTGAAGCACGTCACGCAGGCTGTTGGCCAGCCTCGGCAGCATCATCTCGGCTTCGGCGTGTCCGGGAACCGTGACAGTCTGCTCGTCCAGGGCGCCCAATGAGGCGATTGGCCACGCGCGGTCCGTTCTTGCCCGCGATCGCACCAGTTTGCGGCCGGCCGGTCTCGCAGAGGTCGGCCGCCCCAGCGCGACAGCCTGTGGCAGAGGGCCGACAAACCGGACACCGGGGAACGCGCAACCTTCGTCCAGAAGTCTGCGTGCTAGCCGCGGACGGTCCGCATCTAGTCCGCAAAAGGTCCACCGAAGGTAGGGAGCGGTGAGATGTCAGAAGGCATTTTCGCTGCTAAGCCACCAGTGCCCAGGTCGGCGGGTCGTCCAACTTGATCTCGTAATGCGTAGGTCACACCACGGCGAGCCGGCCCTGGCGTTGCTGCACGAACCTCTCAGCTGTGCCACGAGCGCCAGAGGGATGCGTAGGCCCCGTCGGCCCGGACGAGTTCGTCGTGGTTGCCGAGTTCGGTGATCCGGCCGTCCTCCATCACCGCGACCCGGTCGGCGTCGTGCGCGGTGTTGAGCCGGTGCGCGATCGCGATGACGGTCCGGCCGGTGAGCACGGCCGCCAGCGCGCGCTCGGTACGCCGGGCGGTCGTCGGATCGAGCGCGGCTGTCGCCTCGTCGAGGATCAGTGTGTGGGGGTCGGCGAGCACTAGCCGGGCCAGCGCGAGCTGCTGCGCATCGGCCGCCCCGAGTTGCCTGGCCCCGTCGCCGAGTTCCGTGTCGAGGCCGTTGGGCAGCTCGGCGTACCAGTCGGCGCCGACCGCGACCAGCGCGGCTTGCATCTGTTCGTCGGACGCGTCCGGCGCGGCGAAGGCGAGGTTGTCGCGCACAGAGCCGATGAAGACGTGGTGTTCCTGGGTGACCAGGGCGATCCGGCGGCGGCGCTCGGCGGGATCCAGGTCGGTGACCGGGCAGCCGCCGATGCTGACCGCGCCGTGTCGCGGTGCGTCGATTCCGGCCAGCAGCCGGGCCAGGGTGGACTTTCCGGCGCCCGACGGGCCGACGACGGCCAGCCGCTCACCGGGCCGTACCTCCAGGTCGATGCCGTGCAGGACGTCATGGCCGTCGGTGTACGAGAATCGAACGCCGCGCACGACGAGCCGTTCCCCTGGTGGCGCGGAGGCCTTGCCTGGCGGCTCCGGTGGCACCTGGCCGACGCCGAGCACGCGGGCGAATGACGCGAAGCCGCGCTGCGCCTGTTCGGTCCACTGCAGGATCCGGTCCAACGGCTCGATCGCCTGCTGGAGATAGAGCGCGGCGGCGACCACTTCACCGAGCGACACCATCCCCTTGGACAGCAAGAATCCGCCGACCAGCAGCACTGCGGCGATCGGCAACGGATAGCTGGCCTCCACCACCGTGTAGAACACGGTCCGCAACGCGAGGGTCGCCCGGCGGCTGGCCCACACCCGGCCGATGCGCTCGGTGCCATGGACGATCCGCTCGTCGGTGAGGCGCAGCGCCTCCACGGTGCGGGCGCCCTCGGCGGTGGTGGTCAGCGTCTCGGTCAGCTCCGCGGTGGCGGCGCCCTCGGCGAGGTAGGCGGAGCTGGCCCGCCGCAGGTACCAGCGGCTCGCCGCCCAGATCGGCGGCAGCCCGGCCAGCGCTACCAGGCCGAGCATCGGGTGCAGCAGGAAGATCGCCCCGAACAGCAGCGTCAGCTGCGCTGACGCGATGACGATGGTGGGCACGACGTCGCGGACCGTCGTCCCGACGGTTGACACGTCGACGGAGCTGCGGGTGGCGAGGTCCCCGGAGCCGGCCCGCTCCACGACGGAGACGGGCAGGCCGAGCGTCTTGCGGATGAACTCCTCGCGCAGCCGGGCAACCGCCCGCTCCCCGAACCGGTGACCGGCGTACTGGGCGTACCGGGAGAGCAGTGCCTGCACCAGAACGCATCCGCCGATCGCCATCGCCAAGCGGTCCACGGTGGCGACGCCCGCGCCGGCGGCAACCTGGTCGACGATCCTGCCGAGCAGCCACGGCGCGGCGAGTCCGGCGATCGCGGCGGCACCATGCAACAGCAGCACGACCAGGACCGCGCGCCGGTCCCGGCCGACGAGGTCCAGCATCTCCCGTCGGACGGCTGCACGGTCCGCCACTGGTAGCCGGCTCACCGCAACGCCCCCTGGGGCCCGGTGAAGTCTTCAAAGTCGAGGTCGTCGCTGCCCCGGGCGACCAACTGCCGGTAGCCTCGGTCCTGTTCGAGCAGTTCCGCGTGCGTGCCGGTGGCGACGATCCGACCCTCGCTCAGATGCGCGACCGTGTCGGCGTACCCGAGCAGCAACGGTGACGTAGCGAGCACGATGGTGGTCCGCCCGGCCCGCGCGACGCGCAGCCGCTCGGCGATCCGCGCCTCCGTGTGCGCGTCCACCGCCGACGTCGGGTCGATGAGGATCAGCACCTCAGGTTCGGCGAGCAGCGCCCGAGCCAGCCGTACCCGTTGGCGCTGGCCGCCGGAGAGTGTGCGGGCCCGGGTGTCGATCGGGGTGCCGAGCCCGTCCGGCAGCGCGTCGGCGATGTCCTCTGCCGACGCGACACGCAGGGCCGCCCTGATCCGGTGGTCAGCGCCTCCCGCCTGGGCGAAGGTGTCACCCTTCCCTGCCCGGGTGCGGCTGTCGCCGTTCCTCGCCGGGCCGTCGGCGCTCGACCCCCGGCCGCGCAGGATATCCCGTAGGGTCCCGGCGAAGAGGTAGGAGTCGTGGTCGGCGACCAGGATCCGGGCGCGTACCTCATCGAGTGCGATCCCGGTCAGCGGCACGCCGCCCCAGGTCACGTCGCTGACGACGTAGCGTCCAAGCCGGTCGGCCAAGGCGATGGCCTCGGCCGGGTCGTCGGCGGCCACGCCGGTCACCCGACCATCGCGCACGGTCAGTCCGCAAGCGGGGTCGTGCAGGTCTGCGGGCCGTACCGGTGCGGACCTGGCTAGCGGCCGGCGGGCACCGGGTACGTTCCCCGGCCCGTCCACGTCCTGCACGGTCAGGCCACCGACGCGGTCCGGGGTCAGGTTGAGCAGGGCGATGATGCGACCGGCGGCGACCCGGCCCCGGATCACCCCGTAGCTTCCCTCAAGCAGGAACCAAACCGGCACGATGAGCGTCGCCACGTATCCGTAGACGGCGACCATCTGCCCGACCGTGATGTCGCCAGCGACCGCCATCCGAGCAGCGAGCCACACCACGGCCGCGAGGAACAGCCCCGGTATGGCGACCGTCAACGCGTCAATCCAGCTGTAGACGGCACCGACCCGATAGCCCTCGGCAAGCAGGTCCTGGGAGCGGGCGGCGTACCGGCGCGCGAACAAGCCGCGGCCGCCGACCCCGGCCAGCACCCGCAGCCCGGCCACGATGTCGCCGGCCCGGGTGGTGAGGATGCCCTGCTGGTGCCGGTAGACGGACTCCGCCCGCTCGAGGCGGCGCAGCAACGGTCCGATGAACAGCGCGATCGCCGGCACGCCCAGCAGCACGCACAGCGCCAGCAACGGGGAAACCGACCACAGCACGACAGCGATGACCGCGTACGCGATCAGCGCGCCGACGCCCGGGCCAGTCATGGTCAGCACCTGCGACGTGTAGCCGATGTCGGAGCCGCCGACGGTGGCAACCTCCCCCGCCGCGAGCCGGCGCGGCAGCACCGCGCCGATCCGGGACAACTGGCGCAGCAGGACCGCCGCGGAGCGGGCTGTGGCGTCCTCTCGGACAAAGGTCATCGTGCGGTGCCGCATGATGCCCAGGTACGACAGCCCCACCCCCGCGACGACGATTGCGGCGACCCATAGCAACAGGGCTCGGGTGTCGTGCGCGCGCAGTCCGTCGTCGACGGCGCGGGAGACGAGGTACGGCCGAACCGACAGCCCGATCATCCACGCCGTGCCGACCACGGTGCCGCGCAGCACCCGCCAGGGTTGGCAGCGAACCAGCCACCAGACGTACCGCATCGGCCCCCTCGTGTCCGGCACACCGGGATCGGGATGCGGAATCTGTGGGGGCACCCGCCAAAACTACCGAGTTGCCTGCGGACGTACTCACCCATATCCCCGGTTCGCTCGTGCGTCCCGGCGCGAGCCGCACTGTTGCTGAGGGTGCCGTTGGCCAGGAACCACAAGCGCTCCTCGCAGCTTCGCGGGTTGCCGTCGGACCGTTCGCGGTCCCGGGCCGCCCCCGTGCCCCATCGCCTCGTGGTACGCAACTCTTCCCAACATTCAGCTGACGGCTACCGCATCACTCGCCCCATGCGGAACCCTCAGCCTCGGGGTGGCCGGCGGCCGCCCGCGGTTCGCCCGCAGCCCGCTCCCAGGACCTGCGCTGCCACGTCCTGGGGCGACGGCGCGGGCCGCACTCATCGTCATTCCGTGGCCCCCCGCGCCTCACCCGGCGCCGACCGGCGGCGGGGGAGTGCCACCGTCCTGCGCCCGTCACTGACCGGCGCTGTCGGCGCGCAGCAGACGATCAACCATCTGCAAGGCCTCCGGCTCCGATTCGAACTCCCAGCGCAGTACCGGTGCGCTGCGCGTCCTCGGCAACGGCGTTGTCCCCGCCCAAGCAGCGGCCGCCCTGCGCCTCCTGTTGTGCCGCCGCCACTAACCGTGCGCCGGCGGATACGGGCCGTGTGCGACCGGCTCGGCGTGAACGCGCCGATCCAGGCCGTGGTGTGGGCGGTCCGACGGGGGATGCTGTGAACACCGTCGTCAACCTTGCCGCCGTCGATCTGGGCGCCTCCAGCG
Source organism: Micromonospora sp. I033 (assembly GCF_053890995.1). Lineage (NCBI taxonomy): Bacteria > Bacillati > Actinomycetota > Actinomycetes > Micromonosporales > Micromonosporaceae > Micromonospora > Micromonospora sp. I033. Next base: position 37,734 of record NZ_JBSSLX010000010.1, read on the forward strand.
GCCGGGTCATGGTCGGACGCGTCGGCGCGGGAAGGCTGGACCTCACGGAGGCGCACCGGTTCGCCAACGAGCCGGTGCGCGCCGGGGACACCCTGCACTGGGACATCCTCCGCCTGTGGCGGGGTGTGCTCGACGGCCTACGCGCCGCCGGCCCCGTGGCCAGCATCGGCATCGACTCATGGGCCGTCGACTACGGGCTGGTCGACGCCTCCGGCGCCCTGCTCGGCAATCCGGTGCACTACCGGGACGCCCGCACCGACGGGGTCGCCGAGCGGGTCGCGAAACAGCTGGGCGAGGAGCGGCTCTACACGACCACGGGCCTGCAGCAGCTGCCGTTCAACACGCTCTACCAGCTCGTCGCGGCCGCCGGCACGCCGCAGCTCGACATCGCCCACCGGCTGCTGCTGATCCCGGACCTCATCGCGTACTGGCTCACCGGCCAGCTCGGCGCCGAGGTCACCAACGCCTCGACGACCCAGCTGTACGACCTGAGGCGGCGGGCCTGGGCCACCGGCCTGATGGCCGACGCGGGCATCCGCAGCGAGCTGTTCCCGCCGCTGCGCGAGCCGGGCACCCGGATCGGCCCGGTCCGGCCCGACCTGGCCCTGCCTGGCTCGCCGCAGGTGGTGGCCGTCGGCTCGCACGACACGGCATCGGCGGTCGTGGGCGTACCGGCGGCGGGACATCACTTCGCCTACATCTCGTGCGGAACCTGGTCTCTCGTAGGCGTCGAACTCGACGCCCCGGTACTCAGCGAGGCGAGCCGCCGGGCCAACTTCACCAACGAGTCCGGCGTCGACGGCACGGTCCGCTACCTGCGCAACGTGATGGGCCTGTGGCTGTTGCAGGAATCCCTGCGCGCCTGGGGCGCCGGCGACCTGACCGACCTGCTGCGGCGGGCTGCCCGTGAACCGGCCTTCCGCTCCGTCGTGGACCCGGACGACCCGGCGTTCCTGCCGCCCGGCGACATGCCCACGCGTATCGCCGACGCCTGCCGGCGCGCCGGCGAGACGGTGCCCGCAGACCCGGCGGCAACCGTCCGCTGCATCATGGACAGCCTCGCGCTGGCGCACCGGCGGGCCGTCCGACAGGCCCAGCAACTCTCCGGCCGGCACGTCGACGCCGTGCACATCGTCGGCGGCGGCGCCCGCAACGAACTGCTGTGCCAGCTCACCGCCGACGCCTGCGGACTGCCGGTGCTCGCCGGTCCCGTCGAGGCCACCGCGCTGGGCAACATCCTGGTACAGGCCCGCGCCGCCGGTGTGATCAACGGGGACCTGGCTGCCCTACGGACCGTTCTGCGCGAGACTGAGCACATCGTGAGGTACGAGCCGCGCGGTGACGAGGTGGCCTGGCGGGCCGCCGAGAAACGGATGGGTGGTTGAAGATGCGCGTCGCGCTGTTCGTCACCTGCCTTGCCGACACCCTCTTTCCCGAGGCGGCGAAGGCAACCGTACGGCTGCTGGAGCGGCTCGGCCACGAGGTGGTGTTCCCCGCCGACCAGACCTGCTGCGGGCAGATGCACGTGAACACCGGCTACCCGGACGAGGCGGTGCGGCTGGTCCGCCGGCACGTGCGCGTCTTCGCCCCGTACGACGTGGTGGTGGCCCCGTCCGGCTCATGCGTCGGGTCGGTGCGGCACCAGCACGCGATGGTGGCCCGCCGGGTCGGGGACGAACGGCTGGCCAGCCGGGCCGAAGAGGTGGGCCGGCGCACGTACGAGCTGTCCGAGCTGCTGGTGGACGTGCTCGGGGTGACCGACGTCGGCGCGTACTTCCCGCACCGGGTGACCTACCACCCAACGTGTCACTCGCTGCGCATGCTCCGGGTGGGGGACAAACCGCTGCGGCTACTACGCGCGGTGCGGGGGCTGGATCTGGTGGAGTTGCCGGAAGCGGAGCAGTGCTGCGGCTTCGGCGGCACGTTCGCGGTGAAGAACGCGGACACCTCGACCGCGATGTTGGCGGACAAGATGCGTCACGTGCTGTCGACGCGGGCGGACGTGTGCACGGCGGGGGACGCATCGTGCCTCATGCACATCGGTGGCGGGCTGTCGCGGCTGCGTGCCGGGGTGCGGACGGTGCACCTGGCGGAGATTCTGGCCAGCACCGAGGACGAGGACCGGGCGGGGGAGCAGGCCCGGTGGGAGGTGCGGTCGTGACGCGAACATTCCTGGGCATGCCGACGACGGCCCCGCGGGGGGTGGGCAACCTGCGCGAAGGCGAGCCGTTCCCGGCCGCCGCGCGCCGTGGCCTCGCGGACCCGCAACTGCGCCGCAACCTGCGGCACGCCACGACCACGATCCGGGCCAAGTCCGGTGCGGTCATCGCCGAGGTGCCGGACTGGCAACAGTTGCGGGCCGCCGGCTCGGCGATCAAGGCCGATACGATGGCCCGGCTGCCGGAGCTGCTGGAGCAGCTGGAGGCGGCGGTCACCGCGGCCGGCGGCACGGTCCACTGGGCGGCCGACGCGGTGGAGGCGAACCGGATCGTCACCGAACTGGTCCGGGCCGCCGGTGCCGACCGGGTCATGAAGGTCAAGTCGATGGCCACCCAGGAGATCGGTCTCAACGAGGCCCTCGAGGCGGCCGGGATCGAGCCGGTGGAGACGGACCTGGCGGAGTTGATCGTGCAGCTCGGCCGGGACCGCCCCAGCCACATCCTGGTGCCGGCGATCCACCGCAACCGGGCCGAGATCCGGGAGATCTTCCGGCGGGAGATGCCCGGGGTCGACCCCGACCTCACCGACGAACCGGCGGTCCTGGCCGCCGCCGCGCGCAAGCACCTGCGTCAGACCTTCCTCAGCACGAAGGTGGCCGTGTCCGGGGCGAACTTCGCCGTCGCCGAGACCGGCACCCTCGCGGTGGTCGAATCGGAGGGCAACGGGCGGATGTGCCTGACCCTGCCAGAGACGTTGATCACCGTGATGGGCATCGAGAAGGTCGTGCCCACCTGGGCCGACCTCGGAGTCTTCCTGCAACTGCTGCCCAGGGCCTCCACCGGGGAGCGAATGAACCCGTACACGTCAATGTGGACCGGGGTCACCGCCGGCGACGGGCCGCAGCAGGTGCACCTGGTGCTGCTGGACAATGGCCGCAGCGCCGTGCTCGCCGACGAGGTGGGTCGGCAGGCGCTGCACTGCATCCGCTGCTCCGCCTGCCTCAACGTCTGCCCGGTCTACGAACGCACCGGCGGGCACGCCTACGGCTCGGTCTATCCGGGACCGATCGGGGCGGTGCTGTCACCGCAACTGACCGGGGTCGCCGACAACCCGTCTCTGCCGTACGCGTCGTCGCTCTGCGGCGCCTGCTACGACGCTTGCCCCGTCATGATCAACATACCGGAGCTGCTGGTCCACCTGCGCGCCCAAGCCCCGCATCCCCGCAGCGAAGCCATCGCGATGGCCGCCGCCGCGTACACGATGGACCACCCCGCGCTGTACGCGGCCGCGCAACGCGCCGCGGGCCTGGGCCGAATCGCCGGCCCCGCCCTGCCACCACCGCTCAACGGCTGGACCGCCAGCCGGGACCTCCCCGCCGCACCCCCGCAGACCTTCCGCCGATGGTGGGCCGAGCGGTGAACGCCCGCGAGCTCGTCCTCAGCCGGATCCGCGCCGCCCTCGGCGACACCCCGGCGACAACAGCCGGCGTCGCCCGCGATCACCAGCCCGCCGGCGCCGCCGCCGACCTCGACCTGCTGGCCCACCGACTCACCGACTACCGGGCCACCGTCCACCGGTGCACCGACGATGAGGTCGCGCAGGTCATCGACGGAATCCTCGGCGGCGGACGCGTCGTGATCCCACCCGGACTGCCCCGGCACTGGCTGCCCGGCACCGTCGCCACGGTGGTCGACGAGAGCCTCACCGCGGCGCAGATCGCCGCCGTCGACGGGGTGGTCACGGCGGCGGCCGTGGCTGTCGCCGAAACCGGCACCATCGTGCTCGACGCCCACCCGGACCAGGGCCGCCGGATCATCAGCCTGCTGCCCGACGTGCACGTGTGCGTGCTGCGCACCGAGCAGGTCGTCGCCGACGTGCCCAGCGCCCTCGCCCGATTGGCTCCGCACCGGCCGTTGACCTGGATCAGCGGACCCTCCGCGACCAGCGACATCGAACTCAACCGGGTTGAAGGCGTTCACGGTCCGCGCAACCTGCACGTGGTTGTCACAACGGCTGGCCGGTGGTTCTGATTCTTGGCACGCTTCGCCCCGTTGAGCCGATGGCATCCTCGATTGCTGCCGATCTATACCCCGTGCTTCCCGCCGGATAGCAGGGGAGGGCGAGCCATGAGCGTGTGCGTTGCCTGCCGAGCGGAGCGACGCGCACTTGTTCGTATCGGCAGTCGGGTGTGCCGCACGGTAGCCCTGGTCACTGCTTCCACCCACTGAGGTGACTCGCGCCCCGACCGCGCGGGTACCCGCGCGGTCGGGGCAGGCGTGCGCCCGGATCCGGTGCCGCGATCGTGCGGGCGCGTCGGCCCTCTTGACCGCCAACTTACTGCTTTACTATGGTACTAGGAAAGCAGCAAGGGGCTACCGTGTTCGTCTTCCGGCTCGACACCCACTCCGGCGTGCCGCCGTACCTGCAACTCGTCCAGCAGGTCCGCCAGGCGGTGCTGCTGGGCTTTCTCCAACCCGGTGACCGGCTTCCGCTCATCCGCGAGGTGGTCGAGGACCTGGCGATCAATCCGAACACCGTCGCCAAGGCGTACCGGCAGATGGAGCAGGAGAACCTGGTCACCGGCCGGCCCGGCCAGGGCACGTTCGTCAATGAACAGCAGTCGGCCGCGATGTCGGCATCGACGTACACGTCGCTGCGCCGCGGCCTGGCGACCTGGCTGCGCCGCGCCTACGGGGCCGGCCTCGACGAGCAGGCGGTCAACGCGCTTTTTACTTCCGTCCACCAGCAGACGAGGAATGAGGAAGTGGCGTGACAGCGACCGAGTTCGCGCTGCGCACCGACGGTGTGGGCAAGCGGTACCGGAGGGGCTGGGCGCTGCGCGACTGCACCCTGGCCCTGCCGGCGGGCGGCGTGATCGCCCTGGTCGGGCCGAACGGCGCGGGCAAGACCACGCTGCTGCGCCTGGTCGTCGGGCTGCTGGCACCGAGCACCGGCACGGTGGAGGTCCTCGGCCACGACGTCACCGTCAGCACCCCGCAAATTCTGTCCCGGGTCGGATTCCTGGCCCAGGACCACCCGCTGTACAAGCGCTTCACCGTCGCCGAGATGCTCCGCTTCGGCCGGGCCTGCAACCTGCGGTTCGACCAGGGGCTGGCCGAGCGCCGGCTGGCGAAGCTGGGCATCCCGCTCGACCGCAGGGCCGGCACGCTCTCCGGCGGGCAGCAGGCCCAGGTCGCGTTGGCTCTGGCGCTGGCGAAGCGGCCGGACCTGCTCGTCCTCGACGAGCCGGTGGCCAGCCTCGACCCGCTGGCCCGGCACGAGTTCCTGCAGGTCCTCATGGGCGCGGTGGCCGAAGGCGGGGTGACCGTCCTGTTCTCCTCCCACGTCGTGCACGAGCTGGAGCGCGTCTGCGACCACCTGGTCGTGCTCAACCACGGCCAGGTCACGCTCACCGGTGACATCGACACCCTCCTCGCCGAGCACCGGCTGCTCGTCGGCCCGCGCACGGCCACCGACCTCGACCGGGCCGGCACCGTCGTGGAGGCCGTCCACAGCGACCGGCACACGACCCTGCTGGTACGCGACGGCGCGATCCCGGCCGCGCCGGGGTGGCAGGCCCAGCCGGTCGCGCTGGAGGACCTGGTGCTGGCGTACCTGCGCCGGCCGGCCGAGCCGAGCGCCGCGGTCACGTCGGAGGTGGCGGCATGACGTGGTTGATCTGGCGCCAGCACCGGACCGAGGTCTGCGTCCTGGGTCTGCTTGTCGGCATGTTCGGCATTGCCCTGCTCGTGCTCGGGACGCAGGCCCACGACCTGTTCCCCGGCGGTCCCGCCCGGTGTGCGGGAGAGGCCGGTATCAACGAGGACTGCGCGGCCTCCTTCCGCCGGCTCGACGAGGAGTACGGGTACGTCGAGAACCTCCTGGCGGGCTTCTATCTGGTCCCCGTCGTCATCGGTGCGTTCCTCGGTGCGCCGCTGCTCGCGCGCGAACTGGAGGACGGCACCTGGCAGCTCGCCTGGACGCAGGCCGTGCCGCGGATGCGCTGGCTGGCGGCCAAGCTCGCGGCACTGGCCGGCGTCACCGTCACGCTCACCGGGATGTTCACCGCGGTGCTCACCTGGTTCCGTCAGCCATTCGACGCGTGGGAAGGGCGGTTCCAGTACGACGCCTTCGACCTGGAGGGGCTTGTTCCGGTGGCGTACGCGCTGTTCGCGTTCGGCGTCGCCACCGCCGCCGGGGCGATCCTGCGGCGCAGCCTGCCTGCGTTCGGCGTCGCGTTCGGGGCGTTCCTCGCCGCCCGGATGTCGGTGGCGCTGTTGGCCCGTCCCGCGTACGCCACGCCGCTCACCACCATGGAGCCGGTCCCCGTCGGCGGCTCGAAGGACCAGGCGGGGCACCTGCCCGTGCCCAGCTTCGCTGACTGGGTGATCGAACACGGCTACGCAGACGCCACCGGGCGCAGGCTGAGCTGGACCGAGTACTACGAGCTGGAGGGCGCTGCCAACCGGGCCGGCACCAACCTCAACCAGTTCCTGCACGCGCGGGGCATCCAGCAGTTCGGGGTCTACCACCCGGCCGACCGGTTCTGGACGTTCCAGCTCATCGAGGCGGCCCTGTTCGTCGCCGTCGCGGCGGTCCTGATCGGTGTGGTGGTGTGGCGGGTACGGCGCCGTATGATCTAGTGCCCTGACCACAAACGTCCACGGTGTTGGGAAGCCGGCCATGTGCGCCAACTCGCCGCGGCGGTGGATTCTGACCTGCGGGGTGGGGTGGTTAGGCGGGGAGGCGGCGCGCGACAGCGGGGATCACGATCGCGGCCGCGATCAGGTGGGTGAGCATCAGCAGGATCTTGGTGGCCGTCCCGGCGTCGGCGATGACGTCCGGCAGCAGCGACAGGACCGTCAGCACCACCGTCGTGCGGACGAAGGTGCGCCGCGGACGTCGGGCGAACCGGAACAGCAGCGCGGCGATGACGACGCCGAGCAGCGAGAAAGCGGCGGTGAGCACGCCGAAGCCGGCCACCGGGATCGGGGCGCCGCCCAGGTCGAGGCTGACCCCTGCCGCGTGGCCGGCGGCGGCGACGGCCGTGGTGGCGGCGCTCGCGGCGACCGCGGCGATGACACCGTTCCGGATCATCACACCGAGCGTGGAAGTGGTGGCGTGGGTCGTGTTCACGGTGGTGGTCATCGTGCCCTCCAGTGGGTGTGTGGACCGGCTCGGTACCGGCCTCTCACCAGGACGACGAAGAGGACCAGCCCCAATCGACAAGCACGCCCAAATCTTTTCGAAGACATCCGCCACCGGTATACGACGAGGCAGTCCCCGCGTTCATCGGATGAACCCGCGGCGTGTGGACGGTCCCGGCGGTGCGTCCGGCCGCCCTAGGCTTGGAGGCCAGAACCCTGCCCCACGTGCGGTGCCGGTACCGCACGTAATTTGCTGAGCGGGCCTCCAGTAACGGCGGCGTCGCGGCGCACACTACGGTGACCGACGTGCAGATTCCTGGTCTCGGGACGGTTGTCAACGATGCCGATCTGGGTTGGTATCGGAGTGAGCCGGTACCGGTACCGGTATTGGGCGACCAGCCGTGCCGATTCCTGATCGACGGGTACGACGACGACCCGGCGCAGGAGGACTTCCACTCGGCCATCCGCAACTTCCTCGCGCTCGATCACTCGGCATTGGTTGCGGCTTGCCCATCGATCTACGCGTACTACCGAGACGTCATGGATGATGTCCAGGCCGCTGGCGACGACGACTGGTACATCGCGATCGACGGCCCACACACCGTCCTGGACCATGTTCGGCTCGGTGCTGAGCCGACAGCCAGTCGCGATCCCTACGGAGATCAGCGTGTCTACATCTCGATCGAGTGCGAGTGTGCCTGGGAACCAGAGCACGGCCTGCAGATCGTGTTCCGCGACGGCAACACAGTAACCAAGGTCGGTCCGTACGACGGTCACCTCACCAACTCGGCCGCCTACGGCGACGATGACCTCGACGGCGTGGTGTACCGGTCGTACTGACGATGCGCGCATCGCCTGCCCGCCTACCTCCCTGAAGGCCGCACTCCGGACCTGGAGACTCCCGACTTCGAGTCCCCGATCTCCACGCACCTCGGCCGTGCCCGGTACAGCTGGACCGCGAGTTGGTAGGTGAGGAACGCGAGGGGGAGCGCCGGCCGTCCTACGCGACCCCCCTTAGGGGCCCTGCTTTCATTCGAAAATTCAAAAGTTGAACCGTATCGATCTAAAGATTAGCGTGTGGCTCATCGATCTTTTGTGCTGCGAGGTCGAAGACACCGGTTCCAAGGGAGGCGAGCCCCACCGATCCTCCCGGCCGGCCCCCACCACTCGCACCAGGAGGAACCATGACCGCACCGAACGGCCGGCACCGACGCCGGAGAGCCGCGCTCGCGGCCGCAGGTGCCGCGTTGGCGACCCTGCTCGCTACCGTCCCCGTCACCCCGTCCGCGGCGGCGCCCGTCAGCGCCGACGTCCCGCCCCAGGAACCCGGCGTCACCCTGCGCTCATACGACATGGGCGCACCACTGTCGGCGCTGTGCACCCTCAAACCCGCACAGACTCCGAACGTCGACAAGTTGATGCCCCAGATCAACTGGACCAGCACCGACGAGTTCGGCCTGTCCGACCGGTTCATCAGCCACGCCATCGCCAACCTCACCGTGCCCAGCGACGGGGAGTACACGTTCCGCCTCACCAGTGACGACGGGTCGCGGCTGACGATCGACGACAAGCTCGTCGTCGACCACGACGGCCTTCACGGCGAAACCTCCAAGGAAGGGTCGCTCACCCTGACCGCCGGCCTGCACCCGTTGTTCGTCGAGTTCTTCGAGAACGGCGGCGGCCAGGTGCTGCGGCTGGAGTGGCGTCCCCCGGGCGCGAGCGGATTCGAACTCGTGCCGACCTCCGCGTTGAGCACCGAGGCCGACGTCGTACGCGTCACCGCCCCGGGATGGAAGTACTGCGAGGGCGCAACCGACTCGGCGGGAGACGGCCTTCCCCTGGATCGGGTGCACCCCGGCTACACGCTCACCGACCTGCGCCCCGAAGGCTTCGAGCCGCAGGTCACCGGCATGGCCTTCCTGCCCGACGGCGACCTGGTGATCTCGACCTGGGGCGGCACCGACAACGCGACCGGCGAGGTCTACCTGGCCGAGGGCGTCACCGGCAAGACCGGCCCCGAACAGGTCACCTACCGCAAGTTCGCGCAAGGGCTGCGCGAACCGCAGGGAGTGGCGGTGGTCGACGGCACCCTCTACGTCAGCCAGAAGCACGAGCTGACCGCCCTGCGCGACACCGACGGCGACGGCGTCGCCGATGACTACCGGACGGTGGCAACCTGGCCGTGGGGCGGCAACTTCCACGAGTTCGCGTTCGGCCTGCTCTACCGGGACGGGTACTTCTATCTCAACCTGTCAGTCGCCATCAACCTCGGTGGCGCCACCACCGTGCCCCAGCCGGCGCGCAACCGCGGCACGTCGATCAAGGTGAACGCCGCGACCGGCGAGATCACGTACGTCGCCGGCGGCCTGCGCACCCCTAACGGCATCGGCTGGGGACCGCGCGGCGAGGTCCTCGTCACCGACAACCAGGGGGGCTGGCTGCCCGCGAACAAGCTGATCCAGATCAAGCAAGGGGCGTTCTACAACCACTACACCACCCCCGCGGGCCCGTACGACGACAAGGCGGTGACCCGTCCCATCGTCTGGCTGCCGCAGAACGAGATCGCCAACTCGCCGTCCACGCCGGTGCTGCTGAAGCAGGGGCCGTACGCGGGGCAGCTGGTCGTCGGTGACGTGACCTACGGCGGCCTGCAGCGCGTCTTCCTGGAAGAGATCGAGGGGCAGTACCAGGGCGCCGTGTTCCGGCACACGCAGGGCCTGGAGTCCGGCATCAACGAGGTGGCCCTCGGCCCCGACGGCGCGCTCTACGTCGGCGGCCTGGGCGCGGGCGGCAACTGGGGCCAGGAGGGCAAGCTCACCTACGGCCTGCAGAAGCTGACACCCAACGGCACCTCGGTCTTCGAGGTCAAGCAGATGCGCGCGTCGCATGTCGGATTCGAGCTGGAGTACACCGAGCCGCTGTCCGCCGAGACCGCGCAGCAGCTCGCCGACGCGTACCAGGTGCAGCAGTGGCGCTACGGCGCCACGAGCCAGTACGGCGGTCCGAAGCTCGAGCTGGAGACGCTCAAGGTGGCCAAGGCCGAGCTGTCGGCCGACGGCCGCACGGTCGAGCTGCAGATCCCGGGCCTGAAGGAGAACCGCGTGGTACACGTGCGCTCCCCTCGTCCGTTCTCCTCCGCCGGCGGCGAGGAGCTGTGGAACACTGAGGCCTGGTACACGCTCAACGAGATCCCGGGCCGCGTGGTGCAACCGCAGACATTCTTCGAGGCCGAAGAGGGCCGAACGGTCTCGGTCGGTATGGCCACCGACCACGCCGCCTACTCCGGCGCGGGCTTCGCCGCCGGGTTCACCGAGAACGGCTCGTCGACCCGGATCTCCGTCGACGCCGGCGAGAGCGGCAGCTACGACGTGGCGATGCGCTACAGCAACGGCCCGAACCCCTACTCCGGCCAGAAACAGCTGAGTTTGTACGTCAACGGCGAACGCGTCGAGCAGACAGTCTTCCCCTCGACCGTGACCTGGGAGGAATGGGGAACGGTCACCACCACCGTGCCGCTGAACAAGGGGCGCAACGTGGTCGAGTACCGCAAGGAGGCCGCGGACTCCGGACACGTGAATCTCGACGTGCTCGCGGTGCGGCCGCACGGCAAGCGCATCACGCTGTTCAACGGACGCGAGCTCACCGAATGGCAACACACCGACGGACGCGAACCGACCTGGACCGTCTCCGACGGCGCCATGACGGTGCGCAACGGTGACCTGCGCACGTTGCAGGCCTTCGGGGACTTCCGCCTGCACCTCGAGTTCAACCTGCCGCTGTACCCGCCGGACGTGACCGGCCAGGCGCGCGCCAACAGCGGCGTGTTCCTGCAGGACCGCTACGAGATCCAGATACTGGACTCGTTCGGCATCGACCCGCCCCAGAAGAACGACGCCGCGGCCATCTACAACCAGAAGGCCCCCGACGTGAACGCGGCGCTGCCGCCCGAGACCTGGCAGACGTACGACATCGTCTACCGGCAGGCCCGCTACGACGCGGCCGGCAAGAAGGTCGAGAACCCGCGCGTCACGGTGGTCTGGAACGGTGTGAAGGTGCAGGACGACGTCGAGATCCTCGGCCCGACCGGCAGCAGCCGACCCGAAGGCCCGGCGACGGGTGCCATCCGGCTGCAGGATCACGGCAACCCGGTCCAGTACCGCAACATCTGGGTTGAGCCCTTGGACCTGTAGGTTCGCCAGCGATCAGCACGCGGGCGGTCGGGTACCGGTTCGCCGGCCCGGCCGCCCGCGGCCTGGATGGTCCGACAGCTTGTGCCCGAGCCCAACGGAGGTGGTCGTGGCAATAACGGTTGATGCAGGGCGTCCCGGCGACATCTGGAGACTTCACGACGACGACCGGCCGGTGCGGATCAAGAAGCGCCCGCACATGGTGGTGTTCCAGTCGGACGCCGAACCGGCACGATCGGGCCATGACCTCCACGGAAGCGCTGCGGAGTATGGCCACAGTCTCCCGAGTCGATCCCGTGAACTGCCGGCGGTCTCCTGCGGAGATTGGGGGAGCAGGTTGGGAGCAGACGGATGCACTGAACGGCGTTGAACAGCGTCCAACCGCACCCACCACGACCTGCAAGTTCTCGTTTTCGCAGATCAGAGTGGGTGCGGCGTCCTGCTTCACACGGAGTGCTCAACGGCTTTGAAGGGGCGCCAACGGCTTCCTATGCCTGCTGGTGGGGGAGTGTGAGCAAATCAGAGTGGTAACGATCGTGTTGGGCGGAACACGGTGCGTGGGCGTTGGCGGCGCAGGGGCGTCCGCGGTATTCGCGGCCGGCGAAGCCGGCGATCGTGGATGCGGTGGAGCCGCAGATCCGGATGTTGTTGCAGCAGTGGCCTGAGATGCCGGCGACGGTGATCGCGGAGCGGGTCGCGTGGACGCGGTCGTTGACGGTGCTCAAGGATCGGGTGCGTCTGTTGCGGTCGTTGTTCGCGCCGCCGGATCCGGCGCAGAGCACGGACTATCTGCCGGGTGAGCTGGCGCAGTGTGATCTGTGGTTCCCGCGGGCGGACGTGCCGTTGGGGTTCGGGCAGGTGGGCCGCGAGAGCTGACCGCCGGCCGCCACTGCAACGCGGGCATACCCGTAGAGGGTCTTTGAGAAGCTCGCCCGTCGCCTGGACCGGAGCGGTAGGGCATGGTCTCCTCAAACACCCTCTGTGCTCAGGCAGTCGGCGCCGGCAGGCTGAGGACGAGCGATCCACGCAGATCGACCAGGACCCGGTCGGCTGTGCGCACGACGCGCATGACGACGTCCTCGCAGCCGGGACATCGGGCGACGAGGCCGGGCGATCGGTCGAACACGCGCATCGCGGCCAGCGGACGGGTCGTCCGGCACCCGGCGCAGGTGAGCTCGGCAACGGTGAGGTCGGTCCCCATGATCTCGCCGAGCGGTCCGGCGAGGGCGTTACCGTCCACCCAGGGTGCGTCGTCGGCTCCGACGTTGGTGGTCGACATGGTCATCCTCCGGTGGGTCCGAAACGTTCGGTGCGGATGTTCGCCGGATCGTGGCCGATGTCGACGAGGAGGTCGGCAACGGTCTCGACGAATCCGGTGGGCCCGCAGACGAACGCCACGGCGTCGGCGTCGCGGGGCCAGGCGACGCGGGCGAGGGCGTCCGCGTCCAGTCGTCGGGGTGGGGCCGGCCAGCCGGCGGGCGCGACCCTTGTATAGACGTACGTGACGGCAACGCGCCCATCGTCTGCGGCTCGCACAGTTGAAAGATCCTCGGTGAACAGCGCCTCGGACGGGGACCGGGCCGAGTAGAGCAGTCTTGTGGGATTCGTCGCCGCACGCACCATCGACATCAGCGGCGCCACGCCGGACCCGCCGCCGATCAGCAACGCCGGGCGCGGATCTGCGGGTCGGCGTACGAACCAGCCGCCGAGCGGTCCACGGATCTCGAGTTGGTCACCTGGCTCTGCAACTTCGACGAGGTACGGCGAGACCTCGCCGCCGGTCACCGCCTGGACGGTCACCTCGAGCCGGCCGGGCCCCGGGGCGGACGAAATCGAGTAGCTGCGGTACGCCGTGTAGCCGTCGGGGGCCGTCAACCGGACGTCGACGTGCTGGCCCGGCACGTGGCCTGTCCAGCCGTCAACGTCGAGGACCAGGGTCCGTGCCGTCGCAGTCTCCGCCCGGGCGGCGGCGACGGTCGCCGGCTGCCAGGTCAATCTTCCCGGTACCGCTGCTCGCGCCATGGGTCGCCATAGTTGTGGTAGCCGGCCGTCTCCCAGAACCCGGGCTCGTCGTCGAGACGCAGTTCCAGAGCGCGCAGCCATTTCGCGCTCTTCCAGAAGTACAGGTGAGGAACGAGCAGACGAGCCGGCCCGCCGTGCACCGGAACCAGGGGCTCGCCGTCGAACTCGTACGCTACCCAGGCCTGGCCGTCGAGTAGGTCCTCCAGCGGGATGTTCGCGGTGTAGCCGCCGTAGGAGTGGGCGACGACGTACTCGGCCGTGGTCTCGACGTCGGCCAGCAACGTGTCCACCGAGACGCCTCGCCAGCTCGTGCCGAACTTCGACCAGTGCGTGACGCAATGGATGTCCACGGTCGGCTCGTCGGCAGGAAGAGCGGTGAACTCCGCCCACGACCAGGTGCTCCGCTCGCCCGTCTCGGTGACGACGGCGAGCTCCCACTCGTCGATGTCGATGCGCGGCGTGGGTCCCGCCGACAGCACCGGGAAGTCGTCCGTGCGGTACTGGCCCGGCGGGAGGTTGGTGTCGTCGCGTCTGCGGCCGCCAAAGCCGCGTGTGATCACTGCCATGCGCCTCTCCCCATGTGGCAGGGCGGCCGCGATCCCGCTGCCACCCGTGCTTCCACCCGGCCGGTGAAAGTCGATCTGGTACCCGCCCACGACGTCATCGTCAGCCCGTGCCCCGGTGATGAGATTCTCTGCGGTGGGATCGTGGTTCCCCGCCATTGTGAGTAATTAAATTGGACCATCTGGTCCAGGATAGACTGGCGTGGCGTTGGTCAGCAAACCTCGCTGGCCATCGACGACTTGGAGGAGCGGCAGCGCGCCTGGCGGTCGTGGCGATGCATTCCGCTTGGGGGATGCCTCCGCATCGAGAATCCATTGGACTGCAGAGTCCATGATGCGGGTGGAGACTGCTCCGAGTTGGTCGTTCGCCATGTCGTAGCTGACGGGTCGAGCGGATCATGCGGCAACGCGACGTTGTCGGGCGGCACCTGCGCCGCCGTAAACGCACCACCATCCTGGATCAGGCTGCCCCGCCGGCGTCGAACCTGATCGACCGGGACTTCACCGCCAACGCACCCGATCAGCGGTGGTGCCGCGGTCGCCCGCCCGCTGCGGCCGAGGCGTACTTCGCCACCCTCAAACGAAAACTCGACGTCGACCACCGGCATTGGACGGCCGAAGCCGGCGCCCGCCATGACGTGTTCCGGTGGATCGCCTTCTGGTGTCCACATCCCGAGGGGAACCTCATAGGACGTGTTCGTGCTTCCGATCACTCAATGTCATCGGCAAGATCGTCGCCACTGCTCTCGTTTTGCTGCACGCCGAGCAGGGCCGAACGACATATTCACCCCGAGTTACAAGCCGTTGCTGGGAAAGGCTCATTGGGCCGGCTGGTCGTGTCGGTGTGCGGGCTGCGCGCAGCGATGACAGTGAACGCGGTGGCGAGGACGGCAAGTGCGCCGTACCCGAACGCGATGTGCGGCACCGAGAAGACGCTGGAGAGTTCAGCGGCGATGAGGCTGGGCACGGTCGCGCCGCTGTAGCTGAGGAGATATACGACGGCGAAGATCGGTGCCCGGTCGTGCAGGGTGCTGCCGTACAGCAGGCCGCGGGTGACGGCACTTATGGCGATGCCCTGAGCGGCTCCCGCAACGATAGTTGCGGCGACGAACAACGGCAGTGCGCCGGTGGTAATCGCGGTGATGATGCCGATCCACCCGGCCAGGAAGGCGATCATGCCGATGCGCTGAGCTGCCGCCGGTGAGAACCGGCCGCCAAGGGGGGCGCCTAGCGCGCTGGGGCCCATGTATGCGGCGAACACCAGTCCAAGGACGAGCGAGCTGGTGGTGTGAAGCTGATCTTTGACCAGTGCCGGCACGAAGGCCTGGTAGAAGGCCCCGGTTGCCCAGGTGGCCAGGAACACCGCGGCCGCGACGGGAAGCAGATGTCGGACGCGGACCGGTACCCGAACGCTAGGGCGCAGTGAACGCCAACCGCCCGGCGAGGGAGTCACGGTCTCCGGGCTGATGGCGACGAGCGCGGCCGACAGGAGGAGCAGGCTAATGACAACCAGGTAGATGAGGTCACGTGGCCAGGGGCCGAATTGGACCAGGGCACCGGAAGCGATGGCGCCCATGGCGAGACCGAGCATGACTGTTTGGCTGGAAGCGACAGAGGCCAGCCAGGTCGGCTTGGTGGGTGCGGCGTCGACGATGTAGGCGGTGAGGCTGCTGCTGGCCAGCCCGGCGCCGAGGCCCATCAGGAGCCGACCGGCGATCAGGATGCCGATGTGGTGCACGTTCAACAGCAGCAGACAACCCAGTACGAGCAGGCCGAGGCTGGCGATCGCTGCAGGCCGTCGGCCCACATGGTTGGACAGTCGTCCCAGCACCAGCAGCGTGCTGAGAGTAGCGGCGGAGTAGGCGACGACGGTCAGGGAGATGCCGGCGTTGGTGAACCCGTCCTCGGCCCGGTAGATGTTGAAAAGAGGGATCGTCGAGCCCACTGCGGCAAACACGGCCACCAGTGAGACCACCGCAGATAAGAATGCAAGCCGGAGCGTTCTGTCCCGGCCCAAGTTGGTCGCTGGAATCACGTGTTGCATCGAGCCGTCTTTCTCTTGTTCTGAACCATGCCGGCCACTTCTGGAGGTTTCGGGGTGCGCACGTCTACGTGCCCGGCCACCCCTCGCCTCGTTCCGGTCTCCTCATTGCCTCCGGGCGAGTGTCACGAACCGTGCCGCCACCGCGGCGAGCACGGCGGAGGTAAGGACAACGAAGCCCGCCGTGAGGAACACCATCTGCAAGGTTGTCGACGAAACAAGGATCGCGCCGAGGCCAGACCCCGCCGCCAGGGCTATCTGAAGGTTCGTCACATTCACCGCGGACGCGGCCTCCGGGGTCTCCGGGGCCGCGTCGAGTATCCAGACCAGCGTTCCCGGGTTCACGATTCCCCAGAACAGGCCCCACAGCACGAGCAACAGGCCAGCCAGCCAGGGTAAGGAGCCCGCGCAGGCCAGCCCGATGAGTAATGCGGCCACCACCGTCGCCGCCCCGGCGAAGCTGCCGATCACTCCGCGCTTAAACAGCGATCCGGCGACGATTGAGCCGACGATGCCACCGCAGCCGTATATCACGTAGAGCAGGGAGATCACGCCGCTGGACAGTTGTGTGTGGTCCATCAGGAACGGGGTGATGTACGTCCAGGCGGTGAACTGTCCGATGAACACAACCGCGCCAGCTGCCATCCCAAACCGGGCGGCCCGTCGCGTCACGACTCCCACGAGATCACGCAGCTGCGTACGCCCGTCCGGGGGAATGCCCGGCAGCACGACCGCCTGCGCAACCACGACAAGCAGTGTCGCCGCCGCCGCAAAGGCGAAAGTGACACGCCAGCCGACGAGGTTGCCAAGGAACTGTCCCGCAGGCAGTCCCACCACCGTCCCACCCGAGATACCCGCCGCGATGATGGTGATGGCGCGAGTGCCGCCGACCGGGCCCACCAGCTTGGGTCCGACCGGTGAGACCACGGTCCAGAAGGCTCCCAGGGTGGCGCCGAAGAGCATGCGGGCGATCAACACCAACACGAAGTTCGGCGCCACCGCGACGACCGCGTTCGACACAAGCACCGTCAGACCCAGGACAAGGATGACGGAGCGGCGGTTGAAGCGGCCGGAACCGAGGAAGAACAGCGGCGCTGACACCGCGGCGCTGAAACCCGGCACGAGCACCATCAGCCCCGCGAGGCCGAGCGAGACATCCAGTCCGTCGGCAATCTGCGGCAGCAGCCCCACCGGAAGCGTCTCCGTCATGACGATGACGAACGCGCCGAGCGCGAGCGCACCAACGGACGCCCAGCCCCGCCTGCTACCGGGCTCCGCGGCAGCGCGGGCAGCTGCAGGCTCGATCGGGACGGCCGCGGTGCACGACGATGACGTGACCACGGACACCTGCGATGCGTGGTGTGCCGGCGTCGCCTGTTCGAGTTCGATCATATGTTCTCCTCACTCATCGCATGCTCCTGGCACGGCTCCGCTCTGTGAGCACCCGAGGATGTTGTGCGCGAGTAACGCGGGCGTCCAAGACACCTCACGTTGCGATCCAGCCGCATGAGACCAGTGCGCGGCCGCTCGGTTGCATGGGCGCGTCAAGCCTTGATGAGGTCGATGATGTGGCCGAAGTTGAGTTCTGATGCGAGTGCCGTCAGGTCTCCCGCCGCCAGCTTCGCCGCAGCCGCCTGTGTAGCTCCGAGAGCGTGCGTGTATGGGTCGACCCCGAGGCTGATCCGGCGGACACCGATCGTCTGGAGTTCCGCGAGGGTAGCCGTGTCCTTGGGGCTGACGAGGACGTTGACCGGCTTGGGCGCGACAGCCTTGACGACTGCGCTGATCGAGGCCATGTCCGGCAGGTTCGGTGCGTACAGGACGTCAGCTCCTGCTTCCGCGAAGGCCGTGAGGCGGCGGATGGTGTCATCGATGTCGGAAATTTCCCACAGGAAGTTGTCCGTACGGCCGGTCAAAACGATCCGTCCGCGTGCAGCTGCGCCGGCGGCCTCGATGCGGCGAACCGCGTCATCGAATCGACGAATCGGGTTAGAAGGGTCACCCGTGGTGTCCTCAACTCCGATGCCAGCGAGACCGCGGGCAATGGCAGCGTCGACAGTGGCCGCGACATCTTCGGGAGTCTCCCCGTACCCGTCCTCGAAGTCGCCGTTGATCGGCAGGCCACTCACGGACGTGAGTAGGGCGGCATGGTCAAGGTGCGTGTCGCGGTTGATGGCGTGGATACCGTCGAGCCGGCCCAGTGTCGCGGCGAAAGCCGCTGAAGAGGTCGCGATGGACTTGAATCCGGCCTCTTTGAAGAGCAGAGCCGACGGGCCGTCCCATGCGTTGGGCATGATGAACGTACCGGGGCCACGATGGAGTTCGACGAACTGTTCGTAGCGTGCCTGGGCTGGAATATCAGACATGGTGCGGGTCAGGCGCCCGGGGCGATCGCGCAGGCGGAGACGCAGACCCAGGTGCCCTCGCGCTTCTGGTACACGTCCGTGTACAGCGCTTCTTGCACCACTCCATCGGCGATCATGGTGTAGGTGACGCGGCCGTGGATCAGTGCAACGTCGCCGAGGATGCGGATCTTGAAGTCGCGCAGAACGATGTCCTTGATGGGTCGGGGCTTGGCGATGTATTCGAGGTACTCCTGGCGGTTGCGGGTGACACCCGGTGTCTGCACGATGAAATCCTCGGCGAGGAATTCACTGAATCGCTTGGCGTCGCTGGCCTCGTCCGAGTGGATGTAGTCGAGGTTGAGCTGTTCGAGGATTGCCAGATCTTCGGCGGACTGCTTGGTTTCGTTCATTTCTTGCTCCTTGTCGTGGAGTTCGGCTTTCGCCGAGCTGGGTTGTGGTTCCGTGCCGCATATGCGGTGCTGGCGCGAGCGGTCGTGCCGTCTAGTTGGTGTCAGATTCGTCGCGCCTGTTTCGGCGACCACGTCGCAATCCCGGTCGGGCCTCGGCGCGCGCCCACCGCGGTCGGTTCCGCGGCTGGCGGCTCCTGCATGCTCCGTCCTCGAGTGGCGGTGGGTTGGAACCGATGAGTTCGGTCGCTCCGTCGACCATACAGTGACAGGACTGTCTGGTCCAACCTAAGACGTCGCGGCGCCTCTCGGCATGCGCGCCTGGTCGCCCTGGCCATGCCGGGTCTGTGGCCTGCGTCGGCTTGTGAGCAGGTCGGTGCGGGTGTTTGACGGCCCGGCTGCTGGGTGCCCGCGATCATCCGGACAGCCTTTCAGCAGTGCTTCCGGGTACCCGTGTCCGGACTCCAGCGTCCAAGCTTGTGGCGGCGGCGCCCACCCCGAGGCCGTAGAAACCGTCGTTGCCGAGCAGCCGTACGTCCTGCCCGGGGCGGACCGCGAGTTCCCAGCTTGAGGTCGGCTTGTCGAGGATCCGTAGCCTGGCCCGCCCAACGCCACGACGAGCACCTCAGCCCACGCGCGAGAACGAAATCGAAGACATCCACAACTCCCCGCCCACGCCGCACGGGTTAAAGCTCAAAATCAGCAGATGCGACTCGAACCGCAACTCTGCTCCAGGACGCGTCCGGCGTGGGTGTGTCGGGCAATACGAGGCCACGAGGTAGTCCAGAACCGTGGCCACGGCCACACCTGTTCTGTTCTTCGTATCCCTTGCAGGAAACGTAAGGATCATCAGGTGGCGGCCGGTTTACGTCTTCACGAAACGCTGCATCCGTACACGATCAGCGCGACGCGCGGGCGCCGAGGTTGAAAAAGGGTTCAGCTGACATTGTCAATGCGGTTGTCCACGGCGATCCAGTTCGTCTCCCACGTCTCCCCGCCGTCGCCTGAGAAGGCCTGCTCGAACCTCGCCTTGTCCGGGCTCTGCCGGAAGATGAGGAAGCGCACCTTGATCGCGCGTCCCCCGAGTTGATCGTCGCCGTAGAACTCGCCGACACCGTCGTGGAACCCGCCGTACACGGACGGGGTGAGCAGTCCATCGCGGATGTTCACGAAGGTCAGGCTCCAGCGCCCCGCCTGGGGCTCATAGAGGCGCAGATTGAGGCCCTCGATCCGTCCGTTCGGCCCCGAGACCTTAAGCTCGACGACATTCGCACGCCGGTCCAGCAGTGGGCGCACAACGCTCGTACCCTCGAAGTGGAGCCATTCATCCTCGGATTCCGAGAGCGGATCGGCGAGCACCCGCACCTTGGTATGCCAGGCGCCGATCTCCCAGTCGAAGTCACGTTGGCCGTCCTCGGCAGCCGCCGAAGCCCTGAGGGGAGCCGCCGCGGCGTCGCCCGACGCCGCTATCACGGTCAGCATGAGGAGCGACAGGCACGGGACCAGGATCTGCTTGTACGGCAGAGTGATCTTGGTGTGAAGGTTCATGATCCGACTATCTGAGCGGAGCACGCCCATGAACAAGAAGGCACCTGCAGGTAACCCCTCACGGTCGCGCCCCAATCCTCTACCCGGCTGCCCGATGGCCGCGGCGTTCGCCGCGATCGGTGGAAAGTGGAAGCTGACCCTTCTGTACTGGTTAGCCCATGGCGAGTGCCACTTCGCCGGCCTCCGCCGTCTGGGCGCGCCGATCACGCCCAAGGTGCTGGCCGAGCAGCTGCGTGAACTCGAGGCTGACGGGCTCGTCGAGCGCGTCGTGACCGGACCCGTCCCGGCGCCAATCATCTACAGGCTCACCTCCTACGGCACCACGGTTCTGCCCGTCGTGGAAGGCGTCCGGGTCTGGGGCGAGGCGCACCTTCAGCGCACCCACGGCCAGGCCACACCCGACGAGTCGATGCGCTGCACGCACGCGATCGCGTAGCCCGCAGCTAAGGCGTGTTTCAGAGATGTTGGGGATCGGGGAAGTCGCGGCGTGGCGGTGATCGGTAGACAGCGAGGTCCTGCCGACCATGCCTTGGGCCGCTCGCGCGGGGGTCTGACCACCAAGACACACCTGGCCTGTGAGCAGGGCCAGAAACCCATGGCTATGCTTCTGACCGCCGGGCAACGCGGCGACAGCCCTCAGTTCGTGCCGGTGTTGGAACAGATCCCGGTGGTCCGCCCCGGCGGCGGCCGGCCGCGTACTCGTCCGGACCGTGTCCTGGCCGACAAGGCGTACACCTCGAAGGCCAACCGCGCCTACCTGCCCCGACGCCAGATCAAGGCCTGCATTCCGAGCAAAAGCGACCAGGACGCTCACCGCAAGGTCAAAGGGTCGAAGGGCGGCCGACCATCCGCCCTCGATCCCATCGTCTACCAGCAGCGACATGCCGTGGAGTGGGTATCAACCGACTCAAACGCCACCGCGGCATGGCCACCCCGGTACGACAAGTTGGCCGTCCGCTACCAAGCAACTCTCATCATCGCCGTCATTGGCGAGTGGCTATGAACCTGGGTTGGTTATGAGCGCGAGTAGCGGTCCTGACTGGCCGGGCGTCTGGATCGCGGCATCTTCCGGCGGGTTTCATGGGGCGTGAGTTTGGGACCGCCCTGGTCGTCAGTGTCGAGCTGGCAATGCCCGCGAGCGAGCGCAGGCTCGCCCAGACCGACGACTTCAACGAGGACAGGGCGCGTGTACCGCGAGCTCGCTGACGCGACGCCCGCCTGGTCCGACGCCTTGGTGGCGTTAGACTCGCCGGCCATGGGAACGCTCATCTTCAGCCTCAACCTCACCCTGGACGGTTGCGTCGACCACCAGGAGGGGATCGCCGACGACGAGACGCATGCCTTCTTCACCCGTCTCATGGACGAGGGCGGGGCAATGCTGTGGGGTCGCGTCACCTACGAGATGATGGAGAGCTACTGGCCGGCCGTCGCCCGCGGCGACGAGGAGGCGCCGCCGGCCATGCGCGAGTGGGCGGTCAAGCTGGACGCCAAACCCAAGTACGTGGTGTCGTCGACGCGCAAGGACTTCCCGTGGGCCAACAGCCACCACATCGCCGGTGATCTGCGCGAGGGCGTGCAGAAGCTCAAGGACGCGACCCCGGCCGGGGTCCTCCTCGGAAGCGGCAAGCTCGCGACCGAGCTCGACCGGCTGGACCTGATCGACGAGTACAAGATGCTCGTCCATCCCAGGATCGCCGGCCACGGCCCGACGCTGCACCAGGGCGGGCTGCCCGGCACGCGCCAGCTCGAGCTGCTCTCAGCGGAGCCGCTCCGCAACGGCGCGGTAGCCATGCACTACCGCCGCGCGCGCTGAATCACAGGAGTCCATCGCCGCCAGCTCACCGGCAGCGCGGCGTCCTCCTTGCGCTCGCCGTGCAGCGCCGAACGACTCCTCGAAGGCGAGGACGTCTTCGAAGAGCCCGGTCGAGAGCTCCGTGGATGTCGCCGGCGGCGCAGCATCGGCCGGAACGGCTACTACGAGGTCGATGCCCTTCTCCGCGGCCACAACATCATCGGCGACCCCGGTAATTGGTCGACATCCTTGCGCTCACCCGCCGACGCCACCTGGTTATGAGACACGCCTTAGCCGTGGACGGGCCCAAGCAGCGGCCGCCCTGCGCCTCCTGTTGTGCTGCCACCACTTACCCCCGCCACCCATTGCGTGGCTCTTCGGGGGCGGGCGGATCAGTCGGCTGTTGCCGAAGAGCCACGCTCCGCCTTTGTCAGTCACTT